>NZ_LFVW01000135.1:0-22715 GCF_001182915.1 Kitasatospora sp. MY 5-36 | reverse complement strand
GGCGGCCGCGACCGGGGAGGCCGGAACGGGGGCGGCCGGGACCGGGGCCGCAGCGGCCGGCTCCGGCTCCCCGGGCTCCGACCCGCCGGGCTCCGGGGCCTCCTCCGTCGGATCCTCCTCGGCCGGGGCTTCCGCCATCGAGGCCTCCGCCCGGGCGGCACCCGCCCGTGCGGCACGGTCCGCGGCGTCCTCCGGCTGCATGCCGCGGATCCGCTGGGCCAGCTCCGCGAACTTCGCGGCCTTCGCCTCCGGGGTCAGCTTGGCCCCGGCGGTCACCTCCGGAGCGCCGTTCCCCGTGTCAGTCATCGTCGTCCGCTCCAAAGGTCACTCCACTGCAGGTTCTGCTCGACGACCCGGGCCGGTGGTCACAGCTCCGTCCACCCCTGGTCCGGGTAGTGGTGCACCGGCGACGAGATGTCGTCCAGCGCACCACGGATCTCATCCGGAAGCGTAAGCGCCTCCACCGACAGCGCCGACTGCAGCTGGGCCACCGTCCGGGCCCCGACCAGGGCGCTCGCCACCCCGGGCCGGTCCCGGACCCAGGCCAGCGCGACGGCCAGCGGGGTGCTGGCGAGCCCGTCGGCGGCGGTGGCGAGGGCGTCCACGATCCGCCGCGAGCGCTCTCCGAGGTAGGGCTGGACGAATCCGGACAGGTACGGCGAGGCGCCGCGCGAGTCCTGCGGGACGCCGTGCCGGTACTTGCCGGTGAGCACCCCGCGCCCGAGCGGCGAGCCGGCCAGCACCCCGACCCCGGCGTCCAGCGCGGCGGGCAGCGCCTCCCGCTCGATGCCGCGCTGGAGCAGCGAGTACTCCAGCTGCGTCCCGGCCAGCGGCACCCGCCCGTGGTGGGCGTGCTGCCAGGCGGCGGACTTGGCGAGCTGCCAGCCGCTGAAGTCGCAGACCCCGACGTAGCGGGCGCGCCCGGAGGAGACGGCGATGTCGAGGGCGCTGAGCGTCTCCTCGACCGGGGTCACCGGGTCGAAGGAGTGCACCTGCCACAGGTCGACGTAGTCGGTGCCGAGCCGGCGCAGCGAGGCGTCCAGGGCGGCGAGCAGGTGGCCGCGCGAGCCGTCGAAGCGGCGGGCGGACTCGGGGACGCTGCCGGCCTTGGTGGCGATGACGAGTTCGGAGCGGGGGACCAGGCTGTCGGTGAGCCGGGAGATCAGGTACTCGGCGCCGCCGTCCGCGTACACGTCGGCGGTGTCGACCAGGTTGCCGCCGGCGTCGACGAACTCCTTGAGCTGTTCGGCGGCCTCCTGCTCGTCGGTGTCGCGGCCCCAGGTCATGGTGCCGAGGCCGAGTCGGGAGACCTGGAGGCCGGTACGGCCGAGGTGACGCTTTTCCATCGGACGGGCCTTCCACTGGCCGGTGGCCCCGGGAGCCCCGGCGGCCCTGTGAACGCGCAGGTGGGGAGAGCGCTCCCCACGTCGGCTGAGCGTAGCGGCCGGTGCGCGGAGAGAGGTGCAGACCCGCAGAACGATCAACAGCACCGGTGTGACCGGATCCACCCCTACCCGTCAGTAGCGTGTTCGGTGCGGGCACGGTTACCCTCGCGACCAACCCCAACCCACTGGAAGGTGCGGCAGATGCGACTCGGGATCAACCTCGGCTACTGGGGACTCGGCATGGACGCCGACAACATCGCCGTGGCCCAGGAGGCGGACCGCCTCGGCTACTCCGTCTGCTGGGCGGCGGAGGCGTACGGCTCGGACGCCGCGACGGTGCTCAGCTTCGTCGCCGCGAAGACCGAGCGGATCGACGTCGGCTCGGCCATCTTCCAGATCCCGGCGCGCACCCCGGCGATGACCGCGATGACCGCCGCGACCCTGGACACCCTGTCCGGCGGCCGGTTCCGGCTCGGCCTCGGCGTCTCCGGCCCGCAGGTGTCCGAGGGCTGGTACGGGGTGAAGTTCGACAAGCCGCTCGCCCGCACCCGCGAGTACGTGGAGATCATCCGCAAGGCGATGTCCCGCGAGCGCCTGGTGCACGAGGGCGAGCACTGGACGCTCCCGCTGCCCGGCGGCCCCGGCAAGCCGATCAAGCTCACCGTGCACCCGGTGCGCGAGCACATCCCGCTGTACATCGCCGCGATCGGGCCCAAGAACCTGGAGCTGACCGGCGAGATCGCCGACGGCTGGCTCGGCATCTTCTTCTCGCCCGAGCACGCCGCGCTCTCCCTCGACCCGCTGACGGCCGGCCGCGCCAAGGCCGGGAGGACGCTGGAGGGCTTCGACCTCTGCCCGACCGTGAACCTCGCGGTCGGCGAGGACATCAAGGCCGGTGTCGACGCCCTGCGCTCGTACGCCGCGCTCTACATCGGCGGCATGGGCAGCAAGGAGAAGAACTTCTACAACCAGCTCGCCCGGCGGATGGGCTACGAGCAGGCCGCCGACGAGGTCCAGGAGAAGTACCTCGCCCGGGACCACGCGGGCGCCGCGGCCGCCGTCCCGCACGACCTGATCGACGCCACCTCGCTGATCGGCGACACCGCCCGGATCGCCGACCGGATGCAGGCCTACGCCGAGGCGGGCGTCACCACGCTCACCCTGGCCCCGGCCGGGTTCACCCTGGACGAGCGGATCCTGGCGCTGCGCACCGGTGTCGAGGCGCTGGAGCGCGCCGGACTGGCCTGACCGGGGCCGGGTGTCCGAGCGGCCCGCCCGGCGGCGCTACAGCCAGTCGTGCCGCTTGAACACCCGGTGCAGCACCAGGCAGACCACCGTCATCAGCACCAGCACCGCCGGGTACCCCCAGATCTGGTGCAGCTCCGGCATGTGCTCGAAGTTCATCCCGTAGATGCCCGCGATCATGGTCGGTACGGCGGCCAGCGCCGCCCAGGCCGAGATCTTCCGCATGTCGTTGTTCTGCTGGACGCTGACCTGCGCCAGGTTGGCGTTCAGGATGTCGGACAGCAGCCGGTCCATGCCGTCCACCTGGTCGTTCACCCGGGCCACGTGGTCGGCGACGTCCCGCAGGTAGGGCGCGGCCTCGGGGCGGACGAAGCGGGCGCCGCGCTCCAGGGCCAGCATCGGCTCCAGCAGCGGGCCGGTGGCCCGGCGCACGGACATCACCTGGCGCTTGTAGCCGTAGATCCGTCCGGCGGTGTCGCGGTCGACCCGGGAGGGGGAGAAGATGTCCGCCTCCAGTTCGTCCAGGTCGGTCTGGAGCCCCGCGGCCACGTCCATGTAGCCGTCGACGATCGTGTCGCAGACCGAGTGCAGCACCGAGCTGGGCCCGTACCGCAGCTGTTCGGGGTCCTGCTCCAGGGCGGCCCGCAGTCCGCCGAGCGGGCTGTCCTCGCCGTGCCGGACGGTCATCACGAAGTCCGGGCCGAGGAAGACCATCACCTCGCCGACCGTGACGACGTGCCCGCCGGGGTGGTAGCCGAGGGTCTTCAGCGCGACGAACAGCGAGCCCTTGTACGCCTCCACCTTGGGGCGCTGGTGGGCGCTGACGGCGTCCTCGACGGCCAGCGGGTGCAGCGCGAACTCCTGGCCGACGCGGTCGAGTTCCTCGGCGGTGGGCTCGAACAGGCCTATCCAGACGAAGCCGTCCGGACCGGCCGCGCGGGCGGCGGCGAGTGCGCCGGCCAGGTCCTCGGGGGCCTCGATGCGGCGGCCGTCGTGGTAGGCGGCGCAGTGGACGATCATGCGGGCCATTGTCACCCGAGCGGGGCCGTCCGGCACGGATCCGGGGGATTCCGGTCCACCGGCCCCCGGCGGCCGGGGCGGTGGCGGACCCGGCCGCCGCGGGCCGGACGGGCGGGAAATCCGGTCTCCACGGCCGGGCCCGGAGGCCGTAGGCTGACCCCATGCCCACCCTGCTGCTCGTCCGTCACGGCCGCTCCACCGCGAACACCGCCGGAATCCTGGCCGGTTGGACCCCCGGCGTGGACCTCGACGACACCGGCCGGGACCAGGCCGCCGCGCTGGCCGGCCGACTGGCCGGCATCCCGCTGGTGCGGGCGGTCAGCAGCCCGCTGGAGCGCTGCCGGCAGACGCTGGAGCCGCTGCTGGCGGTCCGGCCCGAGCTCGGGCCGCCGGCCGAGGACGAGCGGCTGGGGGAGTGCCACTACGGCGAGTGGACCGGCCGTCCGCTGGCCGAGCTGGCCAAGGAGCCGCTCTGGCGCACCGTGCAGGACCACGCCGCCGGGGCCGCCTTCCCCGGCGGGGAGTCGCTGCGCGAGCTGAGCCACCGCACGGTGGACGCGGTGCGCGAGTGGAACCGGAGGATCGCGGACGAGCACGGCGAGGACGCGGTCTGGATCGCCTGCTCGCACGGGGACGTGATCAAGGCCGTGGTGGCCGACGCGCTCGGGCTGCACCTGGACCACTTCCAGCGGATCAGCGTCGAGCCCTGTTCGGTCACCGCGATCCGCTACACCCCGCAGCGGCCCTTCGTCTTGCGGATGGGCGACACCGGTGACCTCGCCTCGCTCGCCCCCAGGCCCGGCCCGGCGGCGGCCACCCCGGCCGGCGACGCGGTGGTCGGCGGCACCGTCTAGGCCGCGCCGCCGACGGGCCGTCCGGGGAGGCGCCGTCCGCGGCGGCACCGTTCGCTTCCCCGGGTGCCACCCCGCCCGCGGCCGTCGGCTCGGCTCCCCGGCCGGAGCCCGAAGGTCGTAGGGTGACTAGCGAGTCCATCCGGCCGCGGCCCGCCCCCGGCGGAACCGCGCCGACCGACACGATCCGGAGCGAGAGCGTGCCCCGTCAGGTCTTCTTCTACGACCAGCCCGAACGGTTCGTGGCCGGCACCGTCGGCCAGCCCGGCGCCCGGGCGTTCTACCTTCAGGCCAGCGCCCGGGGCCGGATCACCAGCGTGCTGCTGGAGAAGACCCAGGTCGCGGCGCTCGCCGAGCGCATCGAGGAGGTCCTGGACGAGGCGCTGCGGCGCAGCGGCGGCGACACGTCCATCCCGGCCGCCGCCCCGAACGACCTGCTCGACACCGCGCCGCTGGACCTCCCGCTGGAGCAGGAGTTCCGGGTCGGCACCATGGCCCTGGCCTGGGACAGCGTGGACGCCTGCCTGGTGGTCGAGGCGCAGGCGCTGGTCGAGGAGGAAGAGGAGGAGGACGCCGCCGAGGCGGCCTTCACCGACGACGAGAACGGCCCGGACATGCTGCGGGTGCGGCTGTCCGGCGCGATGGCCCGGGTCTTCGCCAAGCGCGCGCTGGACCTGGTCGCGGCCGGCCGCAAGCCCTGCCCGTTCTGCAACCTGCCGCTCGACCCGGAGGGCCACCTGTGCCCGCGCGCGAACGGCTACCGGCGCTGAACACCGACACCCCGCCGCAGGCCGACCCGTCGGCCGCCGCCGCGCTGGCCGCCGACGTGCCCACCGCCCTCGCGCTGCTGCGCCAGGGCGGGCTGACGGTGCACGGGCGGCTCACCGACGCCTCCAACGCCGCGCTGTACTGCACGGTGGCGCACGGCTCGCTGAGCGCGCAGGCCGTCTACAAGCCGGTCGCCGGGGAGCGCCCGCTGTGGGACTTCCCGGACGGCACGCTGGCCGGCCGCGAGGTCGCCGCGTACGAGCTGTCCGCCGCGACCGGCTGGGCGCTGATCCCGCCGACCGTGCTGCGCGACGGCCCGCACGGGCCCGGCATGCTGCAGCTGTGGGTCGAGCCGGACCCGACGGCCGAGCCGCTGCTCGCGCTCCAGGACCCGCTCGGCCCGGAGGCGGGCTGGCTGCCGATCGTCCGGGCCGAGGTCGAGGGCGGGCGGACGGCCCTGCTGGTGCACCACGACGACCGGCGGCTGCGCCGGCTCGCCGTCCTGGACGCGGTGCTCAACAACGCCGACCGCAAGGGCGGCCACCTGATCCCGGCCGCCGACGGCCGGGTGTACGGCATCGACCACGGCGTCACCTTCAACACCGAGGACAAGCTGCGCACCCTGCTCTGGGGCTGGGCCGGCGACCCGCTGCCCGCCGAGGCGCTGGAGGTGCTGGCCCGGCTGGCCGAACAGCTGGACGGCGAGCTCGCCGAGCGCCTCGCCCCGCACCTGACGGCGGCCGAACTGGACGCCACCCGGGCCCGGGTGGCCGCGCTGCGCGGCTCCGGCCGGCACCCGCTGCCGCCCGAGGACTGGCCCGCGATCCCCTGGCCGCCGGTCTAGGACGGGGCTTCGGCGGGTGCCGGCCGGAGCCCGAACCGGTGCCCCGGAGCGCCGGTGGTCCGGACCGCTCGTCGAAAACGGCGGCAGATGGTCTGGACCTGTCCCCGGAACAGGTCGCACACTGCTCCGATGGATGTGCGACGGACGACCCCCACCCCCCGAACCACGCCGGACCTGCCGTTGCACCGGTTACAGGTCCCGCTGCCCCAGCTGCTCCCCTTCGCCATCGGCAGTTTCGACGCGATCGGCCCGCTCTCCCGGGCCGGCTTCCCCCACCGGCACTCGTTCTACGAGATCGTCCACGTCACCGGCGGCCACGGCGCCCACGTCCTGGACCTCGTCCACCGGCCGCTGGCGCCACCGCAGTTGTGCGTGATCACGCCCGGCCAGGTGCACTACTGGGCGGACGCCGAGGAGCTGGTCGGCCGGGTCGTCCTGTTCAACGAGGACTTCCTGCTCGGCCACCCCCAGGACCTCGCCGCCCTGCGGGCGCTGGCCACCCGCCCGGCCCTCGCGCTCGGCGACCAGGCCGACGCGGTCGCCGCGCTGCTCGCCGACATGGAGTACGAGTACCGGACCAGGGGGCCCGGCTACCAGGGCGTGCTGCGGGCCAGCCTGCACATCCTGATCGTCCGGGCGCTGCGCGCCTGCGCCCCGGCCGACCGCCCGTCGGTGCCCGGCCGCCCGGCCGAAGTGGCCGCCGCCTTCACCCGGTTGATCGCCCGGCCGGGCGGGGTGCGGCACTCGGTGGCCTCCACCGCGCAGGAACTCGGCGTCTCCCCGGGGCACTTGCAGACCCTGGTGAAGCAGGCCACCGGCCGGACGCCCGGCGGGCTGATCCGCCGCCAGCAGACCCTGGAGGCCAAACGGCTGCTCGCCTGCACGGATTTGACGATCCGTCAGGTCGCCAAGGAGGCGGGCTTCGTCGACCCGGCGTACTTCTGCCGGTTCTTCCGTCGGGAGACCGGGATGACCCCGGGGGAGTTCCGGTCCAGGGTCGACGGAAATCACCACGATCCCCGGATCATGTCCATCGCGGTCGCACCGGACGGCCCGTAACTTTGCTGGTGGCCACCGGTGGCCGGTCCGGCGCGCACGGACGGGCGGCCGGTCCGGCCCTTGTCATGCCCCCACCATGGCAAGGGCCGCCCCCACCCCCCGCCTCACGATAAGGAGACGGCGCATGCCCACGCCCGACGGCATGATCAGCCGCAAGACCGTCCTCAAGGCCGCCGCCGCGCTCGGGGCCGCCCCGCTGCTCGTCGGCGGCGGGGTCGCACTGGCCCGGGACCAGATCGGCACCGGCGAGCCGCTCGCCCTCACCCCCGAGTGCCACGACGGCGACGCCCCCACCATCGAGCAGACCGAGGGCCCGTACTTCAAGCCCAACTCCCCGCTGCGCAGCTCGATGGTCAACGACGGCCCCGGCACCCGCCTGGTGGTCAGCGGCTACGTCTTCGGCCGGGCCTGCCGGCCCATCTCCGGTGTGCTGCTGGACTTCTGGCAGGCCGACGACGGCGGCAACTACGACAACAGCGGATACACCTTCCGCGGCCACCAGTTCACCGACGCCAACGGCGCCTACAAGCTGGACACCATCGTGCCCGGCCTCTACCCGGGCCGCACCCGGCACATCCACGTCAAGCTCCAGGCCCCCGGCCGCTCGATCGTCACCACCCAGCTGTACTTCCCGGGCGAGCCGCGCAACAACACGGACACCATCTACGACGCCCGGCTGCTGATGAACGTCCGGCAGAACGGGTCGACCCGCGAGGGCAGCTACGACTTCGTGCTGAACGTGGCGCAGACCCCGGGCACGCCGAGCCCCACGCCCACCCCGACCTCCACCTCCACCGGTGGCCCGACCACGCCGCCCGGCGGCAGCTGGGCCGCGGGCACCTCGTACAACGCGGGCGACCGCGTGACCTACTCCGGCGTCTCCTACACCTGCCTCCAGGCGCACACCGCCATGGCCGGCTGGGAGCCGCCGAACGTGCCGGCCCTCTGGCAGCGGTCGTAGCGGCTCCGGCCGCTCCACCCGAGGAGCCGGGCGCCCGGTCGGCGGCAGGGCCGACCGGGCGCTCACCCATGCCCGGAGCCGGGTGCGGGGGGCGTACACCACGCGTTCCGACAGCGCCGGATCCGTGCAATACCAGTCGGGAAACTGTCGGGCAACGGTAGGAAACGAATCCAGTCGATCTTTCGTACTGGTTAGGCTTTCAAATGTTCGCAAGGTTAAAGTTGTTTCCATGCATGCCTGGCCCGCCTCCGAGGTTCCCGCCCTGCCTGGTCAGGGGCTCCCCCTCCGTATCCACGACACCGCAGCGGGCACAGTCCGGGAGGTCGTGCCGCAGGACGGCACCGCCCGGATCTACGTCTGCGGCATCACGCCCTACGACGCGACCCACATGGGCCACGCCGCCACCTACAACGCGTTCGACCTGGTGCAGCGCGTCTGGCGGGACGCCGGTCACGACGTCCTGTACATCCAGAACGTCACCGACGTCGACGACCCGCTGCTCGCCCGCGCGGTCGAGACCGGCCAGGACTGGACCGCCCTCGCCGAGCGCGAGACGGCCCTGTTCCGCGAGGACATGACCGCGCTGCGGATGCTCCCGCCGGCCCACTACATCGGCGCCGTCGAGTCGATCCCGTGGATCGTCCCGATCGTGCAGAAGCTGCTGGCCTCCGGCGCCGCCTACCACGTCGACGGCGACATCTACTTCTCGGTCGACGCCGACCCGCGCTTCGGCGAGGTCTCCGGCCTCACCCGCGAGGCCATGCGCCCGGTCTTCGCCGAGCGCGGCGGCGACCCGGACCGCCCCGGCAAGCGCAACCCGCTGGACGCCCTGCTCTGGCTGGCCGCCCGCCCGGGCGAGCCCGCCTGGGACACCGAGCTCGGCCACGGCCGCCCCGGCTGGCACATCGAGTGCGTCGCCATCGCCCTCCGGTACCTCGGGATGTCCTTCGACATCCAGGGCGGCGGCAGCGACCTCTCCTTCCCGCACCACGAGATGGGCGCCGCGCACGCCCAGGTCGCCACCGGCGCCCACCCGTACGCCCAGGCGTACGTGCACGCCGGCATGGTCGCCCTGGACGGGCACAAGATGTCCAAGTCCCGCGGCAACCTGGTCTTCGTCTCGGCGCTGCGCCGCGAGGGCGTCGACCCGGCGGCGATCCGCCTGGCGCTGCTCTCGCACCACTACCGGGCCGACTGGGAGTGGACCAAGAGCACCCTGGACGAGGCCGTCGAGCGCCTCGCCCGCTGGCGCGCCGCGGTCTCCCGCCCGGACGGCCCCTCGGCCGAGCAGCTGCTCGCCGAGGTGCGCGAGGCGCTCGCGAACGACCTGGACGCGCCCGCCGCGCTGGCCGCGGTCGACCGCTGGGCGGACCGGCAGGAGACCGAGGGCGGCACCGACATCGGCGCTCCCGGCCTGGTGACCCGCACCGTGGACGCCCTGCTCGGCGTCGCGCTGTGACCCGGGTGCGGTAGCCCCGGCGCCGGGGCCACCGCACCACACGCCGAAGGGGCGTCAGGACCACACGGTCCCGACGCCCCTTCGGCGTGTGCGGTACGGGCTACTCGTCCTCGGCGCCGTCCTGGCTCTCCCGGGCGCCGCCCGGCGCCTCCGGATCGGCCGGCCGCTCCGCCGTGGCGTGCCCGGCCACCGGCTTCTCGCCGGTCGGCCCGACGTTCTCCCGGCGGCGCAGGTAGCGCTCGAACTCGCGGGCGATGGCGTCGCCGGAGGCCTCCGGCAGCTCCGCGGTGTCCTGCGCCTCCTCCAGCTGCTGGACGTACTCGGCCACCTCGCTGTCCTCGGCGGCCAGCTGGTCCACGCCGAGCTGCCAGGCCCGGGCGTCCTCGGCGAGCTCGCCCGGCGGGATGCGCAGGTCCAGCAGGTCCTCGAGCTTGTTGACCAGGGCCAGGGTGGCCTTCGGGTTCGGCGGCTGCGAGACGTAGTGCGGCACCGCGGCCCACAGCGTCACGGCCGGCACCCCGGCGTGGGTGCAGGCCTCCTGGAGCACCCCGACGATGCCGGTGGGGCCCTCGTAGCGGCTCTCCTCCAGGTCCAGCCGGCGGGCCAGGTCCGGGTCGGAGGTGACCCCGCTGACGGGCACCGGGCGGCTGTGCGGGGTGTCCCCGAGCAGGGCGCCCAGGATCACCACCAGCTCGACGCCCAGCTCGTGGGCGAAGCCCAGCAGCTCGTTGCAGAACGAGCGCCAGCGCATGCTCGGCTCGATGCCGCGGACCAGCACGACGTCCCTGGTCGTCGGCTCCGTCACCCGGATCACCGAGAGCCGGGTGGTCGGCCAGGTGATCCGGCGGATGCCGCCGTCCAGCCAGACCGTGGGCCGGTTGACCTGGAAGTCGTAGTAGTCCTCCGCGTCCAGCGCGGCGAACACCTTGCCGTTCCAGGTCTCGTCGAGGTGTGCCAGAGCCGCGGAGGCGGCGTCGCCCGCGTCGTTCCAGCCCTCGAAGGCGCAGACCATCACCGGGTCGATCAACTCGGGAACATCTTCCAGCTCGATCACCCAGCGTCTCCCTCCGGTCGGCGGTCGGACCTGCGCCGCCCCGGCTGGCCTGCCGGGGCGCCGACGGGCCGGCTGCCGACTGTCGAACCTCTCGTCTCCCATGGAACGCCTCGCTCCATGGTCCCTACCTGCCCAGCCTACGGGCTTTGATGCGCACCGCGGCCGGGCACCGGGACAGTCTGGGGGAGCGGACCGCCGGGATCCACCGGATATCGGCGGCGCCGGAGCTGACGGTCCGTCAGGCGTTCACCAGGGGCGGAGCGTGTTCGACCGGCGACGCGCTGTGCCCGCCGCCGCCCGGCGCACGGGCCCGCCGGGCGCGCTACTCCGGGTCCACCCAGCCGTCGCGGTACGCCGTCCAGTGCTCGGGCAGCGCGGCGAAGTCCACGTACAGCGCGACGCCGAAGCCGGCCCGCCGCCGGTCCTCCCGGCCCAGGCCCAGCCGGACGCCCCGGACGGCGGCCCGGACGGTCTCGGCGTCGCCCCAGTGCCCCCACTTGTCGTCCCAGAAGAACGGCAGGCCCATCAGCAGGTCCACGTCGGCCGGGGTGGCCCGCAGGGCGAGTTCGGTCTGCCGGGCGACGTAGCCGCCGTACAGCGGCTCGGTGGGCATCGAGGTGTCGTAGCTCATCACCGCGATCTGGTCGACCCGGCGGGCGGTCTCGGTGAAGTACGCCTGGTCCCACCACTTGCCGTGGTCGGTGAGCAGGATGCCGGCCGTGTGCAGGCCCGGGACCGGGTCGATCTGCGGGGCCGCCACCGACAGTTTGGCGCCGCGCCCCGCGGTGACCGGGCGGACCTGGTCGAGCAGGGCCAGCCAGCCCGCCGAACCGGGGCGGATCGGCTCCATGTCGAAGTGCACCCCGTCGAAGCCGAGGTCCAGCACCTGGCGGGCGGAGGCGGTGACCCGGTCCCGGGTCGGGCCGTCCTCCAGGTCCAGGGCGTCCTTCTCCGGCTTGACCTCGTCGCCCAGCCAGCCCTGCAGCCGTACGCCGGGCAGCTCCCGGTGCACGGTGTCGGTGAACCAGCGGCCCCGGGGGTGGACGGTGGGCGGCAGCGAGCCGTCGTGCTCCAGCGGGCCGGTGTGCACGTAGAGGTCCCGGATGCCGGTGCCGGCCAGTAGCCGGCCGAGCGCGGCCACGTCGGCCTCGGTCCTGCGGCCGTCCACCCAGGCGTGGCCGAGCCAGAGCGCGTCCCGGCCCCGGGTGCGGGCGTCGGCGGCGGGCTCGCCGGTGTAGTGCAGCCGGAACAGTACGAACACCGAGCCCAGCGCGGCGGCCGGCACGGCCGCCACCAGCACCAGGGCCAGCAGTGACCGGCGCCACCACGACCACGCCCGCCAGCGGTCGCGCAGCACGCGGAACGGGGCCGTCAGGGCCCGACCGGCTCGCTGCGCGGAGGTCCCGAATCGGGCCACGCGCTTGCTCCCCCCTTGCGGTCGAACGCTCAGGATACGGAATGGAACGGCGGGCCGACCCGTGGGCCGGATACCCTGGCCACGTGCGGGCCCGAGCAAGCGGGTCCGCAAAGCCGACAGCCGTCGCACCAGGGAGAAGCCCATGGCCACAGCAGCCACCCCGTCCATCACTCAGCAGAACCGTGCGAACGCGCTGCGTGAAGCGCTCGCCACCCGGGTGGTGGTCGCCGACGGTGCCATGGGCACCATGCTCCAGGCGCAGGATCCGACGCTGGAGGACTTCCAGAACCTCGAAGGCTGCAACGAGGTCCTCAACATCACCCGCCCGGACATCGTCCGGTCCGTCCACGAGGCCTACTTCGGGGTCGGCGTGGACTGCGTGGAGACCAACACCTTCGGCGCCAACTTCAGCGCCCTCGGCGAGTACGAGATCGCCGAGCGGATCTTCGAGCTGTCCGAGTCCGGCGCCCGGATCGCCCGCGAGGCGGCCGACGCCCACGCCGCCGCCGACGGCCGCACCCGCTGGGTGCTCGGCTCGATCGGCCCCGGCACCAAGCTGCCGACGCTCGGCCACGCCCCGTACGAGACGCTGCGCGACGGGTTCCAGCAGAACGCGGCCGGCCTGATCGCCGGCGGCGCCGACGCGCTGCTGGTCGAGACCAGCCAGGACCTGCTGCAGACCAAGGCCGCCATCCTGGGCTCCAAGCGGGCCCTGGCCGAGGCCGGCCTGGACCTGCCGGTGCTGGTGCAGGTGACGGTGGAGACCACCGGCACCATGCTGCTCGGCTCGGAGATCGGCGCCGCGCTCACCGCGCTGGAGCCGCTGGGCGTCGACTACATCGGCCTCAACTGCGCCACCGGCCCGGCCGAGATGAGCGAGCACCTGCGCTACCTGGCCAAGAACGCCCGGATCGGCCTGTCCTGCATGCCGAACGCGGGCCTGCCGGTGCTCGGCAAGGACGGCGCCCACTACCCGCTCTCCCCGGCCGAACTGGCCGACGCCCACGACGTGTTCACCCGCGAGTACGGCCTCTCGCTGGTCGGCGGCTGCTGCGGCACCACCCCCGAGCACCTGCGCCAGGTGGTCGAGCGGGTCCAGGGCCGCCCGATCGCCCCGCGCGACCCCCGCCCCGAGCCCTCGGCGGCCTCGCTGTACCAGGCCGTGCCGTTCCGCCAGGACACCTCGTATCTGGCGATCGGCGAGCGCACCAACGCCAACGGCTCGAAGAAGTTCCGCGAGTCGATGCTGGCCGGCGACTGGCAGGCCTGCGTGGAGATCGCCCGCGACCAGATCCGGGACGGCTCCCACCTGCTGGACCTCTGCGTGGACTACGTCGGCCGCGACGGCGTCGCCGACATGAAGGAGATCGCCGGCCGGCTGGCCACCGCCTCCACCCTGCCGATCGTGCTGGACTCCACCGAGCCGCAGGTGCTGCGGGCCGGCCTGGAGGCGCTCGGCGGCCGCGCGGTGCTCAACTCGGTCAACTACGAGGACGGCAACGCCCCGGACTCGCGCTTCGGCCGGATCGCCTCGCTGGCCCGCGAGCACGGCGCCGGCCTGATCGCGCTGACCATCGACGAGGAGGGCCAGGCCCGCACCGCCGACAAGAAGGTCGAGATCGCCGAGCGGCTGATCGCCGAGCTCACCGCCGACTACGGCGTCGACGAGGGCTCGATCCTGGTCGACTGCCTCACCTTCACCCTGGCCACCGGCCAGGAGGAGTCCCGCCGGGACGGCATCGAGACCATCGAGGCGATCCGCGAGCTCAAGCGCCGCCGCCCGGCCGTGCAGACCACGCTGGGCCTGTCCAACATCTCCTTCGGCCTCAACCCGGCCGCCCGGGTGGTGCTGAACTCGGTCTTCCTGCACGAGTGCGTGGAGGCCGGCCTGGACTCGGCGATCGTGCACGCCTCCAAGATCCTGCCGATCTCCCGGATCCCCGAGGACCAGCGCGAGGCCGCCCTCGACCTGGTCTACGACCGCCGCCGGGACGGCTACGACCCGCTGCAGCACCTGCTGGAGCTGTTCGACGGCGTCTCCTCGGCCTCGGTCAAGGCGTCCAAGGCGGAGGAGCTGGCCGCGCTGCCGCTGGACGAGCGCCTCCAGCGCCGGATCATCGACGGCGAGCGCAAGGGCCTGGAGGCCGACCTGGACGAGGCGCTGGCCGGTCGGCCCGCGCTGGAGATCATCAACGACACCCTGCTGTCCGGCATGAAGGTGGTCGGCGAGCTCTTCGGCTCCGGCCAGATGCAGCTGCCGTTCGTGCTCCAGTCCGCCGAGGTGATGAAGACCGCGGTGGCCCACCTGGAGCCGCACATGGAGAAGTCCGACAGCGAGGGCAAGGGCACCATCGTGCTGGCCACCGTCAAGGGCGACGTCCACGACATCGGCAAGAACCTGGTCGACATCATCCTGTCCAACAACGGCTACAACGTGGTCAACCTGGGCATCAAGCAGCCGGTCTCGGCGATCCTGGACGCCGCGCAGGAGCACAACGCGGACGTCATCGGGATGTCCGGCCTGCTGGTGAAGTCCACCGTGATCATGAAGGAGAACCTGGAGGAGCTGAACCAGCGCAAGCTGGCCGCGAGCTTCCCGGTGATCCTCGGCGGCGCCGCGCTCACCCGGGCCTACGTCGAGCAGGACCTGCACGAGATCTACGAGGGCGAGGTCCGCTACGCCCGGGACGCCTTCGAGGGCCTGCGGCTGATGGACGCGCTGATCGCGGTCAAGCGCGGCGTCCCCGGCGCGGCCCTGCCGGAGCTCAAGCAGCGCCGGCACGCCCGGGTCGAGGTGGAGGAGCCGGAGCCCGAGGTCAACCTCGGCCAGATCCGCTCCGACGTCGCCGTCGACAACGCCGTGCCCGTCCCGCCGTTCTGGGGCGACCGGATCGTCAAGGGCATCCCGTTCGCGGACTACGCCTCCTGGCTGGACGAGGACGCGCTGTTCAAGGGCCAGTGGGGCCTGAAGGCCTCCCGGGCCGGCGACGGGCCGTCCTACGAGGAGCTGGTGGAGACCGAGGGCCGGCCGCGGCTGCGGGCCTGGCTGGACCGCCTGCAGACCGAGGGCTGGCTGGAGGCCGCCGTGGTCTACGGCTACTACCCGGCCAACTCCAAGGGCGACGACCTGATCGTCTTCCACGAGGACGGCACCGAGCGCACCCGCTTCACCTTCCCGCGCCAGCGGCGCGGGCGCCGGCTCTGCCTGGCCGACTTCTTCCGCCCGGAGGAGTCCGGGGTGCGGGACGTGGTGGGCCTCCAGGTGGTCACCATGGGCAACCGGATCTCCGAGGCGGCCAACGAGCTGTTCGCCGAGAACTCCTACCGGGACTACCTGGAGCTGCACGGCCTCTCGGTGCAGCTGGCCGAGGCGCTGGCCGAGTTCTGGCACGCGCGGGTCCGCTACGAGCTGGGCTTCTCCGGCGAGGACCCGCAGGACGTCAAGGACATGTTCGCGCTCAAGTACCGCGGCGCCCGCTTCTCGCTCGGCTACGGGGCCTGCCCCGAGCTGGAGGACCGGGCCAAGATCGCCGAGCTGCTGAAGCCGGAGCGGATCGGCGTGGTGCTCTCCGAGGAGTTCCAGCTCCACCCGGAGCAGTCCACCGACGCGATCGTGATCCACCACCCGGAGGCGAAGTACTTCAACGCCCGGTAACCCCCGGTTCCCGCCGCATTCGCTCTTTCCGGACGAAGCGGGCGTATCCTTGATGATCCTGAACGGGCCGGTCCGCTCACCTGCGGGCCGGCCCGTGCCTTCCCCGGGGCCGCCCGGGCCTGCCGGAAGGACCCCCGACATGACCACCAGCCCCACTGCCACGCGCATCCTCGACCACGGGGACGACCGCGGGCTCCAGGCGGTGCTGCTGGACATGGACGGGACGCTGGTGGACACCGAGGACTTCTGGTGGCAGGCCGAGGCCTCGCTCTTCGCCGAGCTGGGCCACGAGCTGGACGAGGCGGACCGCGCCCACGTGGTCGGCGGTCCGATGGCCAGGGTGATGGAGTACCTGGTCGCCCGGACCGGGGCGGACATCGCGCCGGCGGACCTCGGCGTGCTGGTCAACCAGCGCTTCGTCGACCTGCTGGCGGGCGGCGTGCCGCTCATGCCGGGCGCCGAGCGGCTGCTCAACACCCTTGCCGCGCACGGCATCCCGGCCGCCCTGGTGTCCGCCTCGCACCGGCACGTGATCGACATCGTGCTGCGCTCGCTGGGCGCCCACCACTTCGCCTTCAGCATCGGCGGGGACGAGGTGCCGCGCACCAAGCCGTTCCCGGACCCGTACCTGGAGGCGGCCCGGCGGCTGGGCGCGGAGCCGGCCCGCTGCGTGGTGGTCGAGGACACCCCGACCGGGGTGCGGGCGGGCGAGGCGGCCGGCTGCCCGGTGATCGCGGTGCCCTCGGTGGCGCCGGTCGAGCCGGCTCCGGGGCGGCTGGTGGTGTCCTCGCTGGAGCAGGTCGACCTCGACCTGCTGCGCTCCCTGGTCGCCTCGCGGGTGTGATTGTCGTCTCATCGCGAGACGGCTCTACTCGCCGGTACGAGGCCCGGCGAGCCCCCGGACCGGCGCTGCCGGGGGAGAAAACGGTCATTGGCTGACAACTCGTCGGGCGCGCGGTGATGCCCTCAACGACCGTGTCCCAAACGTCATCTGCACGGGTACCGGTCGTGCGTGTTCGATATGGCACGCTACTCCAGTTCGTGCCACCCAGAAGGACGCGCCTCGTGAAGACTTCAGCTGAACGCCTGGCAGTACTCGGTTGCGCCGGCCTGGTCGCCGTGTCGGTGGCGGGCTGCGGATCGGTGACCGACGTGGTCAAGGGGGACAGCGGCAAGTCCATCACCATGGGCACCAGCCAGCTGACCGGTGTCCTGGACCCGGCCGCCGCCTACGACTCCGGCTCCTGGCTGCTGCTGCGCAACACCTTCCAGTCGCTGCTCACCTTCCAGGCCGCCGCCAGCGCGCCCTCCCCGGACGCCGCGCAGTCCTGCGAGTTCACCAGCGCCGAGGCCACCGAGTACCACTGCACCCTGAAGCCCGGTCTGAAGTTCTCCAACGGGCACCCGATGACGGCCCAGGACGTGGTCTTCTCGATCGAGCGCACCAAGAAGATCAACGACCAGAACGGCCCGGTCGAACTGCTGGACTCGATCAAGTCCGTCGAGGCCAAGGGCGACAACGAGGTGCTCTTCCACCTCTCCGCGCCCGACGCCACCCTGCCGGCCAAGCTGGCGAGCCCGGCCGGCGCCATCGTGGACCACCAGGTCTACCCCGCCGACAAGGTCGTCCCCAACGACAAGCTGATCGGCTCCGGCCCGTACCGCATCGACTCGGTCGAGAACCTGAACGGCGGCAAGCAGCTGGGCAAGGTCGTGCTGTCGGCCAACGACAAGTACGGCGGCGAGGCCAAGCTCCGGAACAGCAAGTTCACCGTGCGGTACTTCGACAAGGCCGAGGACCTGAAGACCGCGCTGGACAAGAGCGAGATCGACCTCACCGACAACAGCCTGGAGCCGAACACCGCCGCCCAGGTCCGCTCCGACCAGCAGGGCGGCAAGGCCGACCTCCAGGTGACCGAGGGCGACAGCAACGACACCCGTTCGCTGGTCCTCAACACCAAGGACCCGCTGATGAGCAACGTCGCGGTCCGCCAGGCCGTCGCCCAGATGATGGACCGCAAGGCGCTGGCCCGCGACGTCTTCGCCCGCACCGTCCAGGCGCTCTACTCCATGGTCCCGGCCGGCCTGCCCGGCCACACCACGGCCTTCTTCGACCGCTACGGCGACCAGGACGTGAACAAGGCCAAGAAGATCCTGGCCGACGCCAAGGTCCAGACCCCGGTCAAGTTCACGCTGACCTGGTCCCGTTCGCGGGCCGGCAGCAACGAGGCCGAGACGCTGAAGAAGCAGCTGGAGACCGGCGGCCTGTTCCAGGTGACGCTCGCCCAGGAGCCGGACTGGGACTCGTACCGCAAGGGCTGGGCCGAGAGCAAGTACCAGGCGTACATCATCGGTTGGTTCGCCGACTACCCGGACCCGGACAACTACCTCGCCCCGCTGCTGATCAACGGCGGTGCGTACCACCACGGTTGGGACGACCCGCGGATCAGCGGCCGGCTGGTGCCGGAGGGCCTCAAGCAGACCGACCGCAGCGCCGCGGCCGGCACCTACGCGCAGATACAGCAGATCGAGGCCGAGAACGTGCCGCTGATCCCGCTGTACCAGAACAAGTCCTTCTTCGCGGCCCGCTCGTACGTCACCGGCGTCGAGTCCACCGTCGACACCACCGGCTACTTCCGCTTCTGGGAGATCAGCCGGACCAACAAGTAGCGCCCGCAGGACGGCGGCCCGCCCGCTTCCCCGTCGGTACGGGGGAGCGGACGGGCCGCCGTGACGTTTCTGCCGCCCTGGGGCCGCTACCGGCCCGCTACAGGGCGCCCGGGCGCACCAGCCCGCTCTCGTACGCGTACACCGCCGCCTGCACCCGGTCGCGCAGCTGGAGCTTGGTCAGCACATGGCCCACGTGGGTCTTCACGGTGGTCTCGCTGACGAACAGCTCGGCCGCGATCTCCGCGTTCGACAGCCCGCGCGCCACCAGCTTCAGCACCTCCAGCTCACGCTCGGTCAGCGCGCCCAGCGCCTGCGGCGGCGCCTCGTCGCCCGAGGGCAGCTTGGTGGCGTACATGTCCAGCAGCCGGCGGGTGATGCTCGGCGCCAGCATCGCCGCGCCGTCCGCGACCACCCGGATCGCCTGCACCAGCTCCTCGGCCGGGACGTCCTTCAGCAGGAAGCCGCTGGCGCCCGCGCGCAGCGCCTCCACCACGTACTCGTCCAGGTCGAAGGTGGTCAGCACCAGCACCTTGGCCGGGCCGTCGCGCCCCGGGCCGGCGATCCGGCGGGTCGCCTCGACGCCGTCCATCCTGGGCATCCGGATGTCCATCAGCACCACGTCGGGCTGCAGCGCCCGCACCTGGTCCAGCGCCTGCTGGCCGTCGCCGGCCTCGCCGACCACCACCAGGTCGGACTCGGCCTCCAGAATCATCCGGAAACCGGTGCGCAGCAGCGGCTGGTCGTCGACCAGCAGCACTCGGATCGTCACCTAGGACTCCTTGCTCATCGGATCCCCCGTGGGATCGCTTTCATCCGACGTACGGGCCAGCGGCAGCGGGTACGGCGGCGGGGTGCCGCCGAACTCCGGGCAGCTGGCCTGGTGGTCGCACCAGTCGCAGAGGCGGTTGCGGGTCGCCGGGAAGTCCCCGGTGGCCACCGCGTGGCCGATCCGCTCCCACAGCGCCCGGAGCTTGCGCTCCACCGCGAGCAGGTCCGCCTCGTCCGGGTCGTAGCTGACCACGTCCCCGCCCCCGCCGAGGTAGACCAGCTGGAGGCGCTTGGGGAGCACGCCCTTCCAGCGCCACACCACCAGGGCGTAGAACTTCATCTGGAACATCGCCTTGCCCTCGAAGTCCCGCGAGGGCGCCCGGCCGGTCTTGTAGTCCACCAGCCGGACCTCGCCGGTCGGGGCGACGTCCACCCGGTCGATGTAGCCGCGCAGCAGCAGCCCCGAATCCAGGGCCGTCTCCACGTACAGCTCCCGCTCCACCGGGTGCAGCCGGGTCGGGTCCTCCAGCCGGAACCACTGGCCGACCAGCTTCTCGGCGTCCGCCAGCCAGCGGGTGAGCGCCGCACCGTCCGGGTCGTCCGGGAACAGCGAGCCCAGCTCCGGGCGCTCGCCCAGCAGCCGCTCCCACTGCGGGCGCAGCAGGCCCAGCGCCCGGTCCGGGGTCCGCTCGGCCGCCGGGCTGTCGAACAGCCGCTCCAGCACCGCGTGCACCAGCGTGCCCCGGGTCGCCGCCGAGCTCGGCGGCTCGGGCAGCCGGTCGATCACCCGCAGCCGGTACAGCAGGGGACAGGTGAGGAAGTCCCCCGCTCGGGACGGGGAGAGCCCGGTCGGGGGTGCCGCCGGGCGCCCGGCGGCACTGCTGGTCTGGGTGTGCTGCATGGCTACGACCCTATTGCCCTTTGCTGTCATCCCGCTGCCACGGTGCTGCCACAGCCGCCGGTGAGTGGGTATGAAGGCAGAAGGAGGGCCGCGCAGCGCCGGGGGGCCGCGATCACGTAGCGTGGGCGCACCGGGCACGACGGGGGAGACGACCGAAGGGATCACGGTGAGCGACAGCAGGGGGCAGCAGCCCTCCGAACAGCCACCGCAGGCGGGCGACGGGCGCCCGGCCGCGCCGCCGCCCGAGCGCCGCGGCGGAATCCTGATGGGCCGGCCCTTCGGCGTGCCCATCTACGTCACCCCCTCCTGGTTCGTCATCGCCGCGCTGATCACCTGGGTGTTCGGCGGGCAGCTGGGCGACGTGCTGCCCGACCTCGGCGGTGCCCGCTACCTGGTCGCGTTCTTCTTCGCGGTCGCCTTCTATGCCTCCGTCCTGGTGCACGAGCTCGCCCACACCCTGGTCGCACTGCGGTACAAGCTCGGGGTGCGGCGGATCCAGCTCCAGTTCTTCGGCGGGGTCTCCGAGATCGAGAACGAGGCGGAGAGCCCCTGGCGGGAGTTCTGGCTGGCCTTCGTCGGCCCGCTGCTCTCACTGCTGCTCGGCGGCGTGTTCTACCTCGGGGTGCGGGCGGTGGAGCTGTCCACCGTGCCCGGGGTGCTGCTCACCGGCCTGATGGTCTCCAACCTGGTGGTCGCCGCCTTCAACCTGCTGCCCGGCCTGCCGCTGGACGGCGGCCGGATGCTGCGCGCGGTCGTCTGGGCGATCACCGGCCGGCCGATGACCGGCACGGTGGCCGCCGCCTGGGTCGGCCGCGGGCTGGCCGTCGCCGTGCTGATCGGCCTGCCGCTGCTGAGCGCCGCCCGCGGGGTCGAGCGCACCACCACCGACACCCTGGTGGACGCGGTGCTGGCCGCGGTGCTCGCCGCGATCATCTGGAACGGCGCCACCGGCAGCCTGCGCAACGCCCGGCTCAAGGAGGTGCTGCCCTCCCTGCGGCTGCGCGAGCTGGCCCGGCGGGCCGTCGAGGTCACCGCCGACACCCCGCTCGGCGAGGCGCTGCGCCGCGCCCGCGAGGCCGGGGCCGGCGCGGTGATCGTGGTGGACGGCCGGGGCGAGCCGATCGCCCTCGTCCGGGAGTCCGCCGTCCGCTCGGTGCCCGAGCACCGCCGCCCCTGGGTGGCCGTCGGCCCGCTCGCCCGCGACCTCGAACCCGGGCTGCGGCTGGACGCCGACCTCGGCGGCGAGGACCTGCTGCGGGCCGTCCAGGCCACCCCGGCGGGGGAGTACCTGGTGGTCGAGCCGGACGGCCGGGTGTACGGCGTGGCCGCGCTCAGCGACATCGAGCAGCGGCTGACCGCCGCCGTCTCCGGCCGCTGATCATGGTGGTAAGGCGGAAGGCTCCGCTTCCCTTAGGATTGTCCGCATGTCCGAACCGACCGGTGCCGCCCGCCGACGCGGGCCCTTCCAGGTCGGGGACCAGGTCCAGCTGACCGACCCCAAGGGTCGCCACTACACGTTCACGCTCCAGGCCGGGAACCAGTTCCACACCCACAAGGGTGCGTTCCCGCACGACGAGCTGATCGGCGCCCCCGAAGGCACGGTCGTGCGCACCACGGGGAACGTCCCGTACCTCGCGCTGCGCCCCCTGCTCCCCGACTACGTCCTGTCCATGCCGCGCGGCGCCGCCGTGATCTACCCCAAGGACGCGGGGCAGATCCTGGCGATGGCCGACATCTTCGCCGGCGCCCGCGTCGTCGAGGCCGGCGTCGGCTCCGGCGCGCTCTCCACCTACCTGCTGCGCGCCGTCGGCGACACCGGCATGCTGGCCTCCTACGAGCGCCGGCAGGACTTCGCCGACATCGCCCAGGGCAACGTCGAGCGCTACTTCGGCGGCCCGCACCCGGCGTGGAAGCTCACCGTCGGCGACCTCCAGGACAACCTGGTCGAGACCGACGTCGACCGCGTCATCCTCGACATGCTGGCGCCCTGGGAGTGCCTGGACGTCGCCTCCAAGGCGCTCGTCCCCGGCGGCCTCATCTGCTGCTACGTGGCCACCACCACGCAGATGTCGAAGACCGTCGAGGCGCTGCGCGACCACGGCACCTTCACCGAGCCGCAGGCCTGGGAGACCATGGTCCGCACCTGGCACCTGGAGGGCCTGGCGGTCCGCCCGGACCACCGGATGATCGGCCACACCGGCTTCCTGCTCACCGCCCGCCGCCTGGCGGACGGCGTCGAGCCGCCGCTGCGCCGCCGCCGTCCGGCCAAGGGCGCGTACGGCGAGGACTACGACAACGGGACGCCCGAGCCCACCCTCCAGGAGCGCGCCGCCGCCCGCAAGGCCGCCCAGGCCACGGAGGCGGACCAGCCCGACCTGGGCTGAGCCCCGAACCCACCGACAAGGGGTGGTACGAGCACACCGCTCGTACCACCCCTTTCGCATTCCGCCGATCACGGTGTGGGACGATGCTGGCTCACGCCTTGGCTCTTGGAGCGCTGGAGGGGACGCCTGGTGGAGACCGCGGTCGGGACGACGGCGACGGTTGGACAGCAGACACCGCGGGGCCGCTCCGGGCCCGGGCGCGCGCGCACCGTCCCCTGGCACTGGGCCGTCGCCCTGGCCGGCTGCGGCGCGGTGGTGGCGGCCGCGCTCGCGG
>NZ_LFVW01001373.1:0-470 GCF_001182915.1 Kitasatospora sp. MY 5-36 | reverse complement strand
GGGTGCAGACCAACGTCCCGCCGTTCTACACCCCGGCGCAGGCGGGCTACCCGCAGCCGGTCCAGCAGGGCCAGCCGCCGCAGGTGCCCGGCCAGCAGGCCCAGGGCGGACGGCGCTTCGGCACCGGCGCGCTGATCGGCGCCGGCGCGGCCGGCCTGGTCGGCGGCGCGCTGCTGAACGAGGCCTTCGACGACGACCCGCAGGTGGTCGTCAACAACTACTACGAGGACGACGGCTTCTTCTAAACCGTCTTCTGAACCGTCAGGTCGCGGCCGCGGCGAGGGCCGCCGGGGGAGCCCTCCGGCGGCCCCCGCCGTCGGTCGGATGATGTCGGAGCGTCGTTCCGGCCTTCCAGGGCCCTCGCCGCGCCCGGCGGCCGCACAACGCTTCGGCGCTGTGCGGCCGTTCGCGTTCCTAGCCGCCCTGCCGCCGGTACGCCCCGGCGCGGGCCGCCGCCTCGGCGGCCTCCG
>NZ_LFVW01001372.1:0-741 GCF_001182915.1 Kitasatospora sp. MY 5-36 | reverse complement strand
CCCGCACACGGCGGAGAGCCTGCTCGCGCGCATCCGCGCCGACCGGGGCCCGCGCCGCCCGCGCCGTCCGAGCACCGCATTGCTCGCCCTGGCCTCCTGCGCCACGGCCGCCGTCACCGCCACCGCCCTCTGGCCACACCCGGAACCGCCGCCCGGACAGCCCGCCCACGTCCGCGTCTTCAACGCCGAACGCGGCTGCCAGGACCGCACCGACCACGACCCCCAGTGCAGCCTCGGCCTCGCCGTCGACCCCCTGCGCCCCTACACCGCCGACAACGTCGGCCCCGTCCGCGTCTGGCACAACGACACCCTCGACGCCGACTGCCAACTCCCCACCGGCCTCCCCGTCATCAACGAGGAAGACCTCACCCCCACCCTCTGGTACCGCATCCGCCTCCCAGGCCACACCCCCGCCTGGCTCCCCGCCGTCCGCACCCGCGACCGCCCCGCCCTGCTCCGCTGCCCCTGACCGGACAGCCAGAACGGCCCTACGCGCCAATGGCCTTCCCGACCCCGGCCGCGTGGTCGCCACCGTCCTGCGGCCGCGCCGCCGCCGACCAGGCCCGTCGCGACCGCGCAGGTGGGTGTGCGGACGGAACGGGCGGGAAATGCCTGGCCGCGATCTACCAGGTGATCAGGACGTACCCGTCACCGCCGGTGCTCACAGCGGTGTTCCCGGCGCTGCCGCCACCGGCACCCGACTGGTCGTCCGGGCCGGGCGGCGGTGCGCCGCCGTTCCCG
>NZ_LFVW01001371.1:0-743 GCF_001182915.1 Kitasatospora sp. MY 5-36 | reverse complement strand
GCCCTCCGCCGGCGGGGTGCCCGCCCCGGCCAGCCGGTCCGCCGCCCGGGCCACCAGGCCCTCCACCAGCGAGGCCCGCCAGCCACTCCACGCGGCCGGGCCGGTGGCCAGCGCGTCCGCCTCGGTGAGCGCGTGCAGCAGCTCCAGCTCGGGCAGGGTGGCGACCACCTTGGTGACCGCCTCGACGGTGGCCGGGTCGTCCGGATCGCGCCGGGTCGCGGTGTCCACCAGCATCAGGTGGTGGCGGACCAGCACCGCCAGGGTCTCGGTGTCCTCGGGGCCGAAGCCCATCCGGGCGCCGAGGTCGCGGACGATCACCTCGCCGGCCTCGCTGTGGTCCCCCGGCCAGCCCTTGCCGATGTCGTGCAGCAGCGCGGCGACCAGCAGCAGGTCCGGGCGGGCCACCCGGCGGGTCATCGCGGCGGCCCGCACCGCCGTCTCCACCAGGTGCCGGTCCACCGTCCAGCGGTGCACCGCGTTGCGCTGCGGACGGCAGCGCACCCGCTCCCAGTCCGGGATCAGCCGGCGGACCAGCCCCTCCGCCTCCAGCGCCTCCCACACCGGGACGGCCGACTCCCCCGCGCCCAGCAGGGTGACCAGCTGCTCGCGCGCCTCGTCCGGCCAGGGCACCGGCAGCGGGCGGCACTCGGCGGCCAGCCGACGCACCGTGGCGTACGAGACGGTCAGCCCGTTCTGCGCGGCGGCGGCCGCGGCGCGCAGCGGCAGCACCGGGTCGGCGGCCG
>NZ_LFVW01001370.1:0-744 GCF_001182915.1 Kitasatospora sp. MY 5-36 | reverse complement strand
GCCGGCGCGGGTCGGGGGCGAGCGGCAGGACGGCGGTGGCGGGGGGCCGGGTGGACCAGAACTGCCGTGCGGCGTCGGTGCTCTGGCCGGACAGCCAGCGGGCGTGGTCGCGCAGGTCGGGGCGGCGCTGGCCGCCGGCCAGCACGCCGCCGGTCAGGTAGGCGCGGTAGAAGGACTGGAGCAGCAGCCGTACGCTCCAGCCGTCCAGCATCGCGTGGTGGTAGGTGAGCAGGACCCGGGTGGCGGGCCCCTCCCCGGCGTCCGGCGGGGCGTCGACGAGGGTGGCGCGCAGCAGGGCGGGGCGGCGCAGGTCGAAGCCGCGCCGGCGGTCGGCGGCGAGCAGGTCCTCCCAGTCGGCGGCGCCGTGGCGGTGCCGGGTCACCTCGGGGACGGCGTGCTCGTGCAGCACCATCCAGGGGTCGTCGGGGCCGTGCTCGTCCCAGTCGAAGGCCGCGCGCAGCACCGTCTCGTGGTCGAAGACGGACTGCCAGGCCGCGGTGAAGCGCTCGGTGTCCAGCGGCCCGTGCCAGTTCCAGGACAGCTGCTCGACGTGCCGTCCGCCGGGCTCGGACTCCCCGATCACCTGGCGCAGCAGCTCCCGCTGGAGGGCACTGGTCGGTACGGTGACCGGCTCGGGCGGGTGCGCCAGTGCTTCGCGCAGCTCCTCCAGCACCCCGGCGGCGCGGGCGAGCGGGCCCTGGGCGACGCCGACGAACAGCCGCCGCCCGCCGTCCGGCGCCCCGC
>NZ_LFVW01001369.1:0-745 GCF_001182915.1 Kitasatospora sp. MY 5-36 | reverse complement strand
CGCCGGGCCGTCCAGCTCGGCGAAGCGGGCCGCCGCCTCCGCGACGGTCCGCGCCGTGACCGGCTCGGCGGACCGGCGTGCCGCCAGCCCCGCACCGACCTCGCGCACCGCGGCCTCCACGCCCTCCGCCAGCGTCCACAGCCCGTCCGTCACGGTGACTCCTCCTCGCTCCGGGCCGGTGTCCGCTCCGGCCGCCCGGGACAAGGAGTACCGTCGGGGCTGCCGAACAGGACGCAGAAGCCGCCGGAAGTGGCGGGGATCGGACACCATGGACCTCTCCACCGCCGATCCGGACAGCGTGCTGGACGCCCTCGACCGCCGCCTGGTGTGCGCCCTCCAGGTGGACGGACGGGCCGAGCCCGGCCGGATCGCCGAGGTGCTGGGCGTCTCCGCCCGGACGGTCACCCGCCGGCTGGGCCGGATGCGGCAGGCCGGGGTGCTGCGGGTGGTCCGGCTGCCGGACGTCGAGGACGCCGCCGTGGGCGCGCTGCTGCTGCGGGTCCGGGTGCTGAGCGGCCGGGTGGACGCCATCGCGCGGGCCCTCGCCGACCGCCCCGACGTGCCGTTCGTCGACGTGATGCTCGGCGGCCACGAGGTCGGGGCCGTGGTGCTCACCGACGCCGGCTCCCGCGACCGGCTGCTGTACGGGCAGCTGCCCGCGACCGGCGCCGTCACCGAGACCACCACCCACGCGGTGCTGCACGCCTTCGCCGACGCCGTCCGCCAGGCGGCGGGCGGTGAGCAG
>NZ_LFVW01001368.1:0-746 GCF_001182915.1 Kitasatospora sp. MY 5-36 | reverse complement strand
GGCCGTCGGGTGGCGGCGCTCGGCCCGGGCGAGGGCGGCCGCGAAGGCCGCCTCGTCGGTGAGCCGTACGGCGTGGCCGTGCCCGGCCAGCCACCGCACCAGCTCGTCGTGCGGGACGGCGTGCGGCGTCTCCACGTGGTACGCGCCGGGCGCGGCGTACGGGTCGCGGGCGATCGCGGCGATCCCGGCGGCCACCGTGTCCACGTACGAGAACGCGAAGGCGGTGCCCGGCCGGCTCGGCGCGGCGCCGGCCAGCAGGTAGCCGCGGAGCAGCTGGTAGATCCGGTTGTCGCCGGCGTTGGCCTGGAACGCGCCGGTCCGGCTGTGCGCCGCGATGTGGCCGCTTCGGTGCAGGTAGGCGGCGTGCCCGCGGGCGGCCCAGGCCCGGACGGCCTGTTCGGCCCGGTACTTGGTCCGCTCGTACGGGGTGCGGAAGTGCTGGCCGATCTCCAGGTCCGCCTCGCTGAAGCGGCGCGGCGGGCCGTCGACGCCGCCCGAGACGGCCAGCGTGGAGACGTGGTGGACCCGGGCGTCCGGGGCGTGCTCGCCGACCCAGTCGAGCAGTCGGCGCACCGCCGTGTGGTTGGTGCGCTCCAGCTCGTCGGGTGAGGCCACCAGTCGGACGTCCGCCGCCGCGTGCACCACCAGGTGGGCGCCCCGGGCGTGTTCCAGTGCGGCCGGGGAGAGGCCGAGGCCGTCCCGGTCGATGTCCCCGGCGAGCGCCCGGGCGGGCCGGACCGCGCCCG
>NZ_LFVW01001367.1:0-746 GCF_001182915.1 Kitasatospora sp. MY 5-36 | reverse complement strand
GGCTGGTGCGCTGCCTGGAGCAGGACGGGCGGAGCGCCGAGGCGCGGGAGCGCTACGAGCGCGCGGTGGCCCGGCTCTCCCGGCCACCCGGCCCGGAGCTGCGCCTGGCCGGCGAGCAGTCCGGTGCCCGGCCCGCCGCCGACCGCCGGTTCGTCGGCCGGACGGACGAACTCGCCCGGCTGGACCAGGTGGTGCCCGCAGCCCGGGACGGCCGCCCGATCCTGGTCACCGGCCCCGCCGGGGTCGGCAAGACCAGCCTGGTCCGGCAGTGGACGGCCCGGCGCGGCGACGCCTACTTCCCGGACGGCGTCCTCCACGCCGAGCTGCGCGGCTTCGACCCGGACGGGCCGCGCGAACCCGCCGAGGTGCTCGGCGAGTTCCTCACCGCGCTCGGTACGGCCCCGGACGCCCTGCCGCGCGACCCCGAGGACCGCGCCCGCCGCTACCGCGAACTGGTCGGCGGCCGGCGGATGCTGGTCGTGCTGGACGACGCCGCCTCCTATGAGCAGCTCGCCCCGCTGCTGCCCGACCCGCCGGCCACCGACAGCGAGCCCGCCCCGGTCGCGATCGTCACCAGCCGCAGCCGGCTGCGCCACCTGGTGGTCCGCACCGGCGGCATCCCGCTGCCGCTGGGGGTGCTCGGCCCCGAGGAGGCCGCCGCCCTGCTCGCCCGCGTCCTCGGCGAGGACCGCACGGCCGGTGAGCCGGAGGCGGTCGCGGAAGTCGCCGAGCGCTGCGACCGCCTG
>NZ_LFVW01001366.1:0-753 GCF_001182915.1 Kitasatospora sp. MY 5-36 | reverse complement strand
GCCGAACTCGGCCACGAGGCGGGCTGTTTCGGTGCCGGACTGCTCGCGCGGGACCTTCTGGGCGAGGGAGCGGCGGCGTGATCCTCACCGTCACCCTGAACGCCGCCCTGGACATCACCCACCACCTGGACCGGATGCGCCCGCACGGCAGCAACCGGGTCCGGGCGGTGGCCCAGCGCGCGGGCGGCAAGGGCGTCAACGTCGCCCGGATCCTGCACGCCCTCGGCCACCCGACCGTGGTCACCGGCCTGACCGGCGGCCTCACCGGCCGGGCGATCCGCGCCGAACTGGCGTCCGCCGGCCTGGCCGACCGCATGCTGGCGATCGCGGGCGAGTCACGGCGGACGGTGGCCGTGGTCGAGGAGGACGCCGGGAACACCACGATCCTGCTCGAACCCGGCCCGGTGGTGGGCGTCGGGGAATGGGCGCGCTTCCTCGACCACCTCGACACCCTGCTGCCGCACGCCGCGGCGGCGGTCCTCTCCGGCAGCCTGCCGCGCGGCGTGCCCGAGGACGCCTACGCCCACCTGCTCCGGCTCGCGCACGCGAACGGCGTCCCGGCGGTGCTCGACGCCGACGGGACGGCGCTGAGCACGGCGTTGGCGGCCGGACCGGCCCTGGTCAAGCCGAACGCGGAGGAACTCGCCGCCGCCACCGGCCTGGCCGATCCGGTGGCCGCCGCCCGCAGGCTGCGGACCGCGGGCGCCGGTGCGGTGGTCGCCTCGCTCGGCGCCGACGGCCTCGTCGCCGTCA
>NZ_LFVW01001365.1:0-757 GCF_001182915.1 Kitasatospora sp. MY 5-36 | reverse complement strand
GGCGAGGGCGCGGTCGGCGCCGAGGCGGCCGGCGAGTTCGCGGATGTGCTCCTCGCGGGCGCTCGCCCGGGCGCGCAGTTCGCGGCGCTCGCCGTCGGCGGCGGACTCGTCGTGCATGGCCGGGTTCGGCGGCACGAGGAAGAAGGCGGGCTCGTCGGTGATCGGGGCGATCAGCGAGGCGGCGGCGCCGACGGCGACGGTGGAGCGCGGCAGCAGGGCGGCGGCCTGCAGGGCCTCGCGGGCGCGCTCCAGCGAGGAGGGGTCGGTGACGACGACGCCGTCGACCAGTTCGGGGCGGGCGGCGAGGATCGCCTCGTGGTCGGCCGGGTCGACGGACTGGGCGAGGTAGCGCCAACCGGGCAGGGCCGGGATGCCGTGCTCGGCGAGGTACTCGACGGTGGCGAGCACGTCCGGGCCGGGCGGCAGCAGGCCGCCGTCGCCGAGGGCGGCGAGGATGCGGGAGTCGTCGGCGGCCGCCGTGCGGAGGTCGAACAGGGTGCGTTCGGCGGTGGCGATGGACTCGTCGAGGAGTTCGCGCAGGTACTCGGCGTTGCGGTCGAGCAGGGCGGGGGTGAGGAAGCCGGCGTCCTCCTCGGCGCCTTCCTGGTAGGGGGTCAGGGAGAGCAGGTCGGCGAGGCGCTGTTCGGTGGCGAGCAGGGCGGCGGTGCGCTGCTCGGCGGCGAGGGACCGGGCGGCGTCCTTGCGCGCGTCGCCGGCCCGCTCGGCGGCGAGTTCGGCGCGCGAGGTGGCGGCGGCG
>NZ_LFVW01000134.1:0-22646 GCF_001182915.1 Kitasatospora sp. MY 5-36 | reverse complement strand
CGGCCCGGCCGGCGGCCTCGGGGTCCGAGCTCGCGGCCCCGGAGCCCTGACCTGCGGAATCGGGGCCTCGGCCCGCGGAACCGGGGCCGGTGGAGTCCCGGCCCGCCCCGGCGGGGCCGGAGGGGACGGCCGGGTGCGGGGCGAGGGCGCACAGCGCGGAGGACTGCCCCCGACGGCCCAGTTCCCGGTGGAGGTCACGGGCGAAGTTCTGCGCGCCGCCCCGGCGTGAGTCGCTGATCAGGTGCAGGACACGCGGACGGTTTCCGGCCGGATCGGCCGACAAATGGTCGGGCATGGACCGACCTTGGCACAGTGCTCCGCCCGGTACATCCCCTTCGCGCAACCTGATGGTGGCCCATCCGCCCGCGCTTGTACACCGGATGTGCGCCACGGGGCCGCCGTCGTGCGCCGTACGCGACCGCTGTGCGCCCCGTCTCGCCCCCTGCCGCGCTCCGGTCCACCCTGTCGCGCCGGGTCGGCGCCGCCCCGGACCGGCGCGTGCCGGTGTCACATGCGGCGCCACACGCGGTGCCACAGGGGCGAGTTGGAGCGGCCGACCAACCGACTGGCTCGGCTGTTCGACCGGGGAAAGGCCGGTACGCGGAGCGTCCCCGCCCCGCAGGGCCCACGGACGCGGGGCACCGCGGCGGTTACCCGATTCGGGTGAACGCGGTTGGACCTCGGCCCGGCCCGCTCGGCAGGATGTCCGGCCTGGGGCGGCACCCGCCGTGCCGCCCCATCTCCCCCTCCCCCGTACGGATTTGGAGTCACCCGGTGTTCAAGGGATTCCGCAGCTTCCTGCTGCGCGGAAACGTGGTGGACCTCGCGGTCGGCATCGTGATCGGCGCTGCCTTCACCGCCGTCGTCACCGGGTTCGTCAGCGCCTTCCTCACCCCGCTGGTCGGCGTCGCGTCCGGCGCCGTCGGCGACTTCACCCAGAAGACCTTCGACGTGGCCGGCACCCGGTTCCCGTACGGCCTCTTCGTCAACGCGGTCATCGGCTTCGTCCTGACCGCCGCCGTCATCTACTTCGCCGTGGTGCTGCCGGTCGGCAAGCTCCAGTCCCGCTTCGAATCGGCCAAGCCCGCGCCGGCCGCGAAGGTGGACTGCCCGGAGTGCCTGAGCAGCATCCCGGCCGCCGCGACCCGGTGCTCCTTCTGCACCTCCGAGATCGGCAAGCCGGCCCTGCCCGCACAGGCCCAGGCCCTGCAGTCGCACTGAGCGCCGACACCCGGACCAGCGACGGGCCGCCGCCTGATCAGCGGCCGGCCATCGGGCCGACGGCCCAGGTCGCGGGCCTGAACCGGGCCCCGGAGAGCTGACGGGAATTTTATTCCCGAAACATTCACGAGCCCCCGTCGGCTGCTCGGCGGGGGCTCGAATGCGCCCGCGCACGCCCTGTCCGGGAAAAGTTTCTCCGCAGGGCCCCCGACCGTCCACCGGCCGGTCACCACAAGGCCTTCCGGGGCCTCCGTCCGGCTGCCGTTCGACCACTGACGGGGTGCCAAGGTTGTCCGGAACCGGTCGCCGGAATGTCCGTCTTTCCTACTTTCGAAACCTTTGTGCGAGCGAAGACTGTGTAAACACTCGAACTGCTCCCCCTCCCGCTCTCCTCAGCAGGCGCGTTGTGGGCTTACCGTATGCCCCATGACCTCGCCCCGCTCCTACGACGGAGTCGGCTACCCCTCTCCGTCCTACTCCTCCGGCACGCCGATCTACGACAGCCTCGTGGCTGAGCGCGGCGTCCCCCAGATCGCGCCCATCAACGTGCCGGCCGCCCTGCCGCCGGCACTGTCGTCCGGTTACGGATCCGGCCTCGGCCCGTCCTACGAGAACCGGTACGCCAACGGGTACGAAAGCGCCGGCAGCAACCTCCCCGCGCTGCCGCCCGCCCGCCTCGCCCTGGGCCCCGGCCCGAGCAGCGGCCCCTCCGCCGGCCCCGCCACGGCGTACATCCCCGCGCAGCCCGCGCCGGCGTACGCCGCCCCCCAGCCTCCGGTCCCCGGCTACGGCGCCCCCCAGCCGTACCAGCGACCGCAGCCCGGCACCCCCGCCTTCAGCCAGACCCCCGGAGGCGGCTACCAGCCGACCGGCGGCCAGAGCTTCGGCGGCCAGAACACCTTCATCGGCGCCCAGGGCGGCCAGCAGACCTTCGGCGCGCAGCCGGCCGGCGGACCGGGCGGTTTCGGCCAGGGCCAGCCCGCCGCTCCGCAGGGCTTCGGCGGCCAGCAGTCGTTCGGCGGTCCGGCCGCCGGCGGCCCCGGCTTCCAGGGCCAGGGCGGCGACCAGTCCTTCGGCGGTGCCCAGCTGCGCCCGGCCATGGCGCCGGTCGCGCCGGTCCGCCCGACGCAGCCGCAGCGCCCGGGCCCGTACGGCGAGTCCGGCCAGTTCCAGGGCGGCTACCAGCAGCAGGGCCAGGGCTACTGAGCCGCTGACACCCCGAGGCCGTCCCCCCACGCGGCCCGCACCCGCACCACCTGAGCAGCACCCGGCGCCCCCCGTACGCCGGGCGAACGGAGAAACGGGTCATCCACGGACCGCCCGGAACGCCCCCCACGGCGTCCGGGCGGTCCGTGCGCATTTAGGGGGCATTCCCGGCGAACCTCCGCAGGCTGGCAGGATGGAGGAATGCACCTCACCGGACTCCACGTCTACCCCGTCAAGTCGATGTACCGCCTGAGCCCGGACACCGCCGTGGTTCAACCCTGGGGTCTGGCCGGAGACCGTCGCTGGATGCTCGCCGACGCGAACGGACGCTTCGTCAGCCAGCGCGAGGACGCGGCCCTCGCACGGGTGCGGACCGGACTGCTGCCCGACGGCGTCCTCACCCTGACCACCCCCGACGGCTCCCGGATCGAGGTCCCCGCCCCCGCCGTCGCGGCCGGCGACCCGCTCGCCGACGTCGAGGTCTGGGGAACGCGTTTCCGTGCCGCGGAGGCCGACAAGGAGACGCACCGGTGGATCGCCGAACACCTCGGCGACTACCGCCTGGTGCACCTGGACGACCCGCGCGCCCGGCCGGTCGACCCCGAGTACAGCGCGCCCGGCGACAGCGTCTCGATGGCCGACGGCTATCCGCTGCTGCTCACCACCACCGCCTCGCTGGACCGCCTCAACGAGCTGATCGCCGCCGAGAACCCGGACGGCCACGAGACCCTGCCGATGGAGCGCTTCCGTCCGAGCGTGGTGATCGGCGGCACCGAGCCGTGGGCCGAGGACACCTGGCGCCGGATCCGGATCGGCTCGGTCACCTTCAAGGTGGTCAAGCCGTGCGGCCGCTGCATGATCACCACCACCGACCAGGAGACCGGCGAGCGGCGCGGCAAGGAGCCGCTGCGCACCCTGGCCCGGCACCACCGGCTGCTGCGCAAGGCCGCGTTCGGGCAGAACCTGATCCCCGAGCGGCCGGCCGGCGTCGAGGGGGACGAGCTCGGCACGCTGCGGCTGGGCGATGGGCTCGAGGTGCTCGAGGACGGGGCGCACTGGCCCGCCGACGGGCGCTGAGCGCTCGGGCCGGTTCTCCGGGAGAGTGGGCCGCTCCCGCCGACCCTCCGCGCCGGCTGCCGACGGTCGAGTACTGACCACCGACCATCGGATGCCGACCGCCGACCGCCCGTGCCGGAGGGCGGGGCGCATCGGCCCGTGGACCGGCGCCGGGCACGCGCCGCACTCCGAAACCGGCGCGCCCGGACGGAACCACCGCTGTGCGCGCTCGTTGAAACAAGTGGTCGGAACCTGTGGCGGCGCTGAGCGCTACCGGTGTCCGCGCGACCGCGGGCGGCCGGACCACCCACGTGGGCGCGCTACGGTGGGCGGACGGCCCGCGCACCCCCGCGCGTTCGGCCCGTTGATCGCCGGCTCGACGAAGGTGGGGACGACAGACCGTCATGGCTGAGCACAGGGTCCGGGTCACCCAGGACAGCGCATCCCGCTGGCGTCGCCGCGCGGGCGAGTACGACACGCTCGCGGAGGCCCTGGCCGCCGCCGAACCGGGCGACACGGTGACCGTCCGCCCGGGCACCTTCCGGGAGAACGTGCTGCTGGACAAGCCGGTGACGATCGTCCCGGCCCAGGGCCCGGGGACGGTCCGGATCGACCCGCCCTCCGGGGTGGCGCTCACCGTGACCGCCGCCGCCACCGTGCGCGACCTGGTGGTCGAGGGCGGCGACAGCACCACCCCGGCCGTGCTGGTCACCGGGCCGGAGGCGACCCCCTCCTTCAGCGGCTGCCGGGTGGAGACCCGCTCGGCCACCGGCATCGAGGTCACCGGCGGTGCCCGGCCGACCCTGCGCGGCTGCGTGGTCACCAACCCGGGCGGGCTCGGGCTGCGGCTGCGCGGCCCGGACACCGCCGCCGCCTTCGAGGACTGCGAGGTCGCCGCCGCCGGCCAGGCCGGACTGGCCGTCCTCGGCGGCGCCACCGCGGCCCTGGACCGCTGCCGCGTCCACCACGCCTCCGGCGCCGGCGTCCTGCTCTCCGACCCCGGCAGCGCCGCCGAGCTGACCGGCTGCGAGATCTACGAGATCCGCGGCAGCGGCGTGCAGGCCGAGGCGCAGGCGGGCGGGCGGCTGGTCGACTGCGAGATCCACCGGGTCACCGGCAACGGTCTCACCCTGGACGGCGAGGCCGAACTGGTGCTCACCGGCTGCCGGGTGCACGACCTGCCCGAGAACGGCGCCGACCTGCGCGGACGCGCCCGGCTGAGCCTCGCCAACAGCACCGTCCGGGACTTCGGGCGCGGGGCGCTGTCGGTCTGGGACCAGGGCACCGAGGCGGTCGCCGAGTCCTGCGAGATCCACGGCTCGACCGGCGAGTACCCGGCGCTCTGGGTCAGCGACGGCGCCCGGCTGACCCTCACCGACTGCTCGCTGCACGACCTGCCGGACGCCCTGTTCGTCCTCGACCGGGACTCCGCCGCCACCGCCGAGGGCTGCTCGTTCAGCCGGATCCGCAGCTCGGCGGTCTCCGTCAGCGGCGGGGCCACCGTCTCCCTGGCCTCCTGCCGGGTGCAGGAGGCGGGCACCGGGCTCTGGTTCCGCGACCACGGCAGCGGCGGACTGCTCACCGACTGCGAGATCTCCGACGTGGCCACCGGCGTGATCGTCACCAAGGGCGCCGACCCGGTGCTGCGCGCCTGCACCGTACGGGCCAGCACGGACGCCGGGGTGTACGTCTCGGCCCAGGGGCGGGGCACCTTCGAGGACTGCCGGGTCTCGCAGGGCAAGGGCTTCGGCTTCCACATCATCGACGGCTGCCGGACCCAGCTCACCCGCTGCCGGGCGGAGCACAACCAGCGGGCCGGGTTCGAGTTCTCCGAGCCGGGGCCGGTCACCGAGGGGTGCATCTCGGACGACGTCGGGGCGGCTCCGGTGCCGTCCGCTCCCGCCCCGCCCGGCGGCGGGGCGGGGCCGGGATCCGCGGGTGGGCGCGGTCCGGGGCTGGGGTCGTCGTACGGATCCACCGACGTGCCCGCGCCGCGGACCGCCCAACTGACCACGGTGGCCCCACTGTTGGCGTCGGCCGCGGCCGGTTCGGCCGCGATCTCGCCGATCCCGGACTGCCGGCCGGCCGAGGAGGCGCTCGCCGAACTGGACTCGCTGGTCGGACTGGCCACGGTGAAGCAGGAGGTGCGTACACTGATCGACCTGATCTCGGTCGGCCGGCGCCGCCGCCAGGCCGGGCTCAAGGCCCCCTCGCTGCGCCGCCACCTGGTCTTCACCGGCGCACCCGGCACCGGCAAGACCACCGTCGCCCGGCTGTACGGCGAGATCCTCGCCTCGCTCGGGGTGCTCCAGCGCGGACACCTGGTCGAGGTGGCACGGGTGGACCTGGTCGGCGAACACATCGGCTCCACCGCGATCCGCACCGCGGCCGCCTTCGACCGGGCGCGCGGCGGAGTGCTCTTCATCGACGAGGCGTACGCGCTCGCACCCGAGGACGGGGCGCGGGACTTCGGGCGCGAGGCGATCGACACCCTGGTCAAGCTGATGGAGGACCACCGCGACGAGGTGGTCGTCATCGTGGCCGGCTACACCGCCGAGATGGAGCGCTTCCTCTCCGCCAACCCCGGTGTCTCCTCCCGTTTCTCACGCACCATCGGCTTCCCCGACTACACGGCGGACGAGCTGCTGGAGATCGCCCGGTCGCAGTGCGCCGAGCACGAGTACGCGCTCTCCGAGGAGACGGAGGAGGCGCTGCTGGAACACTTCGGCGGGATGGAGCGCGGCCCCAACTTCGGCAACGGGCGCACCGCGCGACAGGTCTTCGAGACCATGGTCGAGCGGCACGCGGTACGGATCGCCCATCTCGCGGACCCGTCCACGGAGGAGCTCCAACTGCTTGTCCCGGCCGACCTGCCCACGGCGCCGCTGCCGTAGGGCCCACTGCGGTAGGGCCGGCGGCCGGGGAACTCGTCGGCCGCGCCGGGCCGTTGAGCCGGGCATGGGTGTGCTGTTGACGGGCGCGGCGGGCGGGTTGCTGCTGCCGGCCGGACTGGTCGTGGTGTTCTTCCTCGGTGCGGTGGTGCGGCGGTTGCGCGCCCGGCCGGCGGTGGGACCCGACGGCGGGCACGGCGGCGGGCGCGGCGACGGGCGCGGCGCGGGTGCGACCGCGACGGAGGAGCTGCACGCGCTGCTCTACCCGAGCAAGCGGGTGCAGCTGGAGCAGCGACGGGTCGAGCTGGTGCTGCGGGACGACGAGCACGACGGCGCGCCGAAGCGGACGGGGATCGACCTCGCGGGCGGTCGGGCGGTGATCCGGCGGGTGGCGGGCACCGGCTGACGGCTGACGGCTGACGACTGACGACGAACAGGCGACAGCGAACAGATAACAGCTGACAGAGTTTGAAATCTGTCAGCTGTCACCCGTCCGCCGCCCGGCGCGTCAGCCCGTCCAGGCGCCGCCGGCCAGGAAGGACTCCATGGCCGCCCGGTAGGGCGCGATGTCGATCCGCTCGCCCGCCAGCCAGTCGTCCGAGTAGTACTTGTCCAGGTAGCGGTCCCCCGGGTCGCAGATCAGGCCGACCACGCTGCCCGTCCGCCCGGCCGCCCGCATCTCGGCGACGATCCGCAGCGCGCTCCACAGGCCCGTCCCGGTGGAGGCCCCCGCCTTCTTGCCGAGCACCTGCTCCAGCACCCGGACGGCGGCGATCGACGCGGCGTCCGGCACCTTCATCATCCGGTCGATCGCCCCGGGGACGAAGCTCGGCTCCATCCGCGGCCGTCCGATGCCCTCGATCCGCGAGCCGCTCTCGCAGACGGCCTCCGGATCGTGGCGCACCCAGCCGTCGAAGAAGCAGGAGTTCTCCGGGTCCGCGACGCAGATCCGGGTGTCGTACTGCATGTAGTGCACGAACCGGGCGATGGTCGCCGAGGTGCCGCCGGTCCCGGCGGTGGCCACGATCCAGGCCGGCTCGGGGTGCGGCTCCAGGCGCAGCTGGGCGAAGACCGACTCGGCGATGTTGTTGTTGCCGCGCCAGTCGGTGGCCCGCTCGGCGTAGGTGAACTGGTCCATGTAGTGCCCGCCGGTCTCCTCGGCGAGCCGGGCGGAGGCCTCGTACACCTCGTCCGAACGCTCGACCAGGTGACACTCGCCGCCGTGGAACTGGATCAGGTCGATCTTGGACTGACTGGTGCTCTTCGCCATCACGGCGATGAACGGCACGCCGACGAGCTGGGCGAAGTACGCCTCGGAGACGGCGGTGGAGCCGCTGGAGGCCTCGATCACCGGCTTGCCGGGCCGGATCCAGCCGTTGCAGAGCCCGTAGAGGAAGAGCGAGCGGGCCAGGCGGTGCTTGAGCGAGCCGGTCGGGTGGGTGGACTCGTCCTTGAGGTAGAGGTCGATCCCCCACTCCGCGGGCAGCGGGAAGCGCAGCAGATGGGTGTCGGCGGAGCGGTTGGCGTCGGCCTGGACCTTGCGCACCGCCTCCTTGAGCCAGGCGCGGTACTCCGGGTCGGAGCGGTCGACGTCGGCGGTCGGCTCGATGCCGGACTGGGTGCTCATGGTCGCTGTCTCCCTCGTGGTGGCCCCCCGATGCTCACTACGAGTGTATGAGAGTCACGATAAGTGACCGTTTTCGAAGAGCCAGCTTCCGCTTATCGCCGTCGGGGCAGATCTGGTCACCGTCGGGGGCGGAACCCATCGACCAGGGCAGACCCGATCGCCGTCAGGGCAGCACCGGCACCGACTGCGGGTCCGCCAGGTACGGCCCCCAGCCCAGCTCGGCCGCGCCCGCGAGCGCACCGTGCGCCAGCTCCGCGCCGACGATCGGCACCCGGCCGCTGCGCCCCCACAGGCTGCGCTCGGCGACCACCGACCGCAGCCGGTCGGGCGCGGCCTCCAGCAGGTGGAGGTGCAGCCCGCTGAGGACCACCCGGTCGGGGTTGAGGATGTTGGCGACGCCCGCCAGGCCGAGTCCGAGCCGGTCGATGACGTGCTCCACCGCCGCCCGCGCCCGGTCGTCCGTCGCGGCGGCCCGGCACAGCTCGCGCGCCTGGTCGAGCAGCGGGCGTCCCGGTTCCGGGGTGAGCCCGGCGGCGGTGAACAGCGCGTCGGGGTCGGTCTCGGAGTTCAGGCAGCCCCGGTTGCCGCACATGCAGGGCCGTCCCTGCGGGTCGACGGTGAGGTGGCCGACCTCCAGGGCGAGGCCGGCGCTGCCGGTGTGCAGGTGTCCGTCGATGACCAGCGCGCCACCGACGCCGCGGTGGCCGGAGGTGACGAAGAGCAGGTGGCGGGCGCCGCGACCGGCGCCGTGCCGGTACTCGGCGAGCGCGGCCAGGTTGGCGTCGTTGGCGATCGCGGTGGGCAGCGGGCGCAGCGCCTTCGGGCCGTGGTCGGCGCGTCCGACCTCGACGTCGTACAGGTCGGCGACCGGGGTGCCGCTGGGCCAGGCGAAGTGCAGCGCGGCGAGGGCGGTGCCGTCCGGCTCGGTGACCGGGTTGGGCAGCGCGAGCGCGGCGCCCAGACAGCGGCGGTCGGTCGCGCGGGCGAGTTCGGCACCGGCCACGGCGACGGCGCGCAGCATCCGGACCGGGTCGATGGCGGCGGGCAGCGGCAGGTGGACGGGCGGGTCGAGCAGTCCGCCGAGGCCGGCCAGGGTGACGCTCAGTCCGTCGGCGTGGATCTGCCCGGCGACCACGACCGGGCCGTTCGGGTCGATCGCGAGCCGGTGCGACGGGCGGCCGCGACCGCCGCCGGCCGGGCGGGAGTCGACGGTGATCAGGCCGAGCGCCTCGAGTTCGGCGGTGACCGCGCCGGCGGTGGCCCGGGTGACGTCCAGTGCGCGGGTGAGCGCCGAGCGGGTCGGCGTCTGGCCGGTGTGGATCAGGGAGAGCGCTGGGCCGAGCAGCGTCCGGCCCCGGTCGGGAGCCGCGCGGCGGTGGTTGTCGCGCTGCGCGTCGGAGTCGTTCCCGGTGCCGGGCCTCGGGCTTGATGGTGAGAGCTGCACGCCCCTATTGTGACTTTGTGTCGCTTCGAAACAAAATCGGTTCACGCACCCGGCCCGATCGCCCCTCCTCCCAGTCTCGCAGCACACCCCCGGTGACGGACAGCCCCTGGGGTCCTGCACGCATCGCCCTCACCGCGTTCTTCGCCGTCGACGGCTTCCTTTTCGCCTCCTGGGTCGTCCGCATCCCGGACATCCGCAGTCAGGTCAGCGCCTCGCACAGCGCCCTCGGGCTCGCCCTGCTCTGCCTGTCCATCGGCGCCGTCCTCACGATGCCCGTGATCGGCCGGCTCTGCCTGCGGTACGGCTCCCGGCCGGTGACCGTCGGCTCGCTCGCCCTGCTCAGCCTCGCCGTGCTACTGCCCGCGCACGCCCACTCGGTCACCGCGCTCGGCGGGGTGCTGCTGCTGTTCGGCGCGGGGTACGGCGGGGCCAACGTCGCGATGAACAGTGCCGCCGTCGACCTGGTCGCGCAGCTGCGGCGGCCCGTGATGCCCAGCTTCCACGCCGGGTACAGCTTCGGCGGACTGGTCGGCACCGGGGTCAGCGGACTGCTCGCCGGCCCGCTGAGCACCGCGTGGGCGCTCGCGCTCAGCGCGGCGCTGGGCATGGCCGTCACCGTCGGCGCGGGCGTCGTCCTGCTGCGCAGCCCGGCGGCGGCAGCGGTCGCACCGGGCCATACGGACCGTACGAGCCACACGGGCCGCACGGCGGAACCGTCCGGGACCGCGCGGCCGGACGCGGGCTCGACCCGCCCCCGTACCCGCCTGCTCGTCCTGCTGCTCGGCCTCACCGCGCTCTGCACCGCGTACGGCGAGGGCGCGATCGCCGACTGGGCCACGCTCCACCTCACCGACGACGTCCGGGCGAGTTCCGTGGTGGCCGCCACCGGCTACGGCGCGTACGCGTTCGCGATGGCCGGTGGGCGGGTCGGCGGCACCTGGCTGTCCATCAGGCTCGGCCAGACCCGGCTGATGCTGTTCGGCGGGCTGACGGCGGCGGTCGGCATGCTGGTCGCCGCCCTGGCGCCGGTGGTGCCGGTGGCGATCTGCGGGTTCGTGCTGGTCGGCCTCGGCCTGGCCAACCTCTTCCCGCTCGCCATCGCCCGGGCCGGTGCGGCGGGCGGGCCGCAGGGCGTCGCGTTCGCCTCCTCGCTCGGCTACGGGGGGATGCTGATCGGCCCGGTGGTGATCGGCTTCCTCGCCGACGCGGCCGGACTGCCGCTGGCCCTCACCACGGTCACCCTCGCGGCCACGGTGGCGGCGCTCCTGCCGCTGTCGGTCGGACGGCGGGTGACGGACGACCGGTGACGGTCGACAGGCAACGGATGACAGGGAACAGCGAACAGATGACAGCCGACAGATAACAGCTGACAGACACTGAAATCTGTTATCTGTCACCTGTCATCCGTCATCCGCCGTGTGACAGGATGCGAGGCCATGACGACCAGCGAACGCTTCCAGGTACTGCGGGCGGGCGAGCGCCCGGCGACGGCGTGGCTCAACGGGGGCGGGGTGACCAGGGAGGTCGCCGGCTTCCCGGCCGGCGCCGGACTGGACGCCTTCGACTGGCGGGTCAGCCTCGCGGACGTCGCCTCGGCGGGGCCGTTCTCCCCGTTCCCCGGGATCGACCGGGTGATCACCCTGGTCGAGGGCGCCGGCATGGCGCTCACCGTCGACGGTACCGAGCAGCTGGTCGACGCGCCGTTCCGGCCGTTCGCCTTCTCCGGCGACGCCACCACCGACTGTCGGCTGCTGGCCGGCCCGGTGGTGGACTTCAACGTGATGACGCGCCGCGGGCGGGTCGAGGCCGCGGTCGACCTGGCCACCGCGGCCACCACGGTCGACGTCCCGGACGGGAGCACCGCCCTCCTGGTCTGCCTCGCCGGCACCGCCACCGTCCACGGCGCCTCCATCCACGGCGCCTCCGTCGACGGCGGCACCATCGACGGCGTCGAACTCGCCCGCTACGACGCCGCGTTGCTCGACACCCCGGGCACGTACGAGCTGCGCCCGGACGGCACCACCGCCGTCATCGCCTTCCGCACCGCGCCCTGAGAGCCGGTCAAGGGCCGCACCACCGAACAGCGGCGCTCCCACCCCCCGGGACCACCCCGGGGGCAGGAGCGCCGCCGCCGCTTCACCCGCAGAACACCGGCGTGGCGTGCCCCGGATCCAGCGCGTTGGCGACCAGGTGCAGCGCCGTCGGCGAGAACGCGATCCCGACGTGCTCCACCAGCGAGACCGGGCAGTGTTCCTGCACCACCTGGTTGTCGACGCCCGGGCCGCTCAGGAACTGGGTCCGCCACGGGGTGACGACTTCATCGAGGACCGTCGAGATCACCGTGTAGCGCACGCCCGGTACGGTGTCGGGCCGGGAGGCCATCACCATGTTGAAGTCGGAGCCCACCGCCTGGTCCCGGCAGGCCTTGCATACCGTGTAGACCAGGTCCGCGACGCCCGGGAAGTACGGCACCAGGTTGGTGATCCCGTCGAGCGTCGTGCCGTGGTTGGACGGCGCCAGCCCGATCAGCCTGCCGACCTTGGAGCCGCCACCGAGGAACTTGAGGTAGTAGTTCGGCAGCATGCCGCCCTGCGAGTGCCCGACGATGTCGACCTTGGCCGCGCCGGTCGCGGTCCGCACCAGGTCCACGAACCGGCCGAGTTGGGCCGCCGACTCCGGCACCGGCCCGAGGCCGCCGATCGGCAGCAGCAGGCCGCTGCCGCTGGAGGTGACACCGGGGATCATCCCGTAGTCGAGGGCGAAGACGCAGTACCCGAGGCTCTTCAGCAGCGGGGAGAGCGCCAGCCAGTTCTCGTAGCGGTTGGCGAAGGTACCGTGCACCAGGACGACCGGATCGGGGTGCGCGGTGGTCGGCCGGCAGGTCCAGTCGTTGGCGCCGGGCGGCGAGGCCACCGTGTCACCGTCCGGCGGCAGTTCGGCAGACGAGGCGGACGCTGCGGCCGAGCCGGACGAGGTGGACGCTGCGGCCGAGGCGCTCGCGACGGGCACGGCGGCGCTCGCCGGCGACGTCGCACCGGCCAGCACCGCCCCCGCCAGCAGCAGCGCACCCAGCGCGCCTGCGCCCCTGCGGCGCACCGGAGTTGCGGAGAAGCGGAGAAGTGGGGTTCTCAACTGTTGCCTCCACAGCGGAAGTTTGTTACCAACAGGTAACCCGAGGGCACCATCATGCGGTCGCCCCTCCGGCCCGGCCCTTGGGCGTCCCCCAGACCTGGACGGTGTTCTCTGTGACCGGTCACAACGCACCCCACCCCGCGCTCCCGAACGCCTCCGACCGGACACCGGACTGGCACGTCCCGGTGATCGGCGGGCTCCCGGCCGACCAACGACTGCTCGGCGGCGTACGGGAGCTGGCCGAGACCGTGGTCGCCGCCCTGCTGGAGCGGGTGCCGGTCTACCGCCGGCTGCCGCGCGAACAGCTCACCGGCGAGCTGACCCGGGACACCGAGCGCCGCATCCGCGCCCTCGCCCACACCGTACGGACCGGACTCCCCGCCCCCGCCGAGGAGTTCACCGCCGTCCGGGAGGCCGCCGCCCGGCGGGCCGAGGAGGGCCTGCCGCTGGACGCCGTCCTGCTCGCCCACCACCTCGGACTGGAGGTCTGCTGGGAGTTCGCCACCCGGCACGCCCGGGACGACGACGCCGCCGACCTGCTCGCCCTCAACCGGCTGCTGCTCGACCAGCTCCGCCAGGCCGTCACCGCCGCCGGGGCGGGCTACCTGGACGGCCGCCGCCCGGCCACCGGCCGACGGGACTCGGCCCGGCACTCCCTGCTCGGCGCGCTGCTCGCGGGCACCCCCGCCGACGCGGCCGCCGAGCGCGCCGGGCTCCGCCTGCCCACCGGGTACGCCGTACTCTGCCTGTCCCTCGCCGACCACCCCGACGAGCACTCCCCCGGTGTCGATCCGGGTATCGCCGCCCTCCGCAAGCTCCGCCGGTTCGAGGCCGAACTCGACCACCGCACCCGGCAGTCGGCGCTCACCGCGCTCACCCCCACGGGCGGCCTGGTGCTCGTCCCGTTCGGACCGTCACCCGGTCCGGACGAGGACGGGGCCGGCGAGGCGCCGTGGCCACTGCTCGCCGCCGCCCTCGCCGCGGCGGCCCGGGCGGCCGGCGTTCCCGTCCTGGCCGGGGCCGCGCCCGCCACCCCCGCCGAGGTGCCCGGCGCGGCCGCTCTCGCCTACGAAGTCCTCGACGTGGCAAGGGCGTTCGGCCGACCGCCGGGGCTGCACCGGCTGGACGACGTCCTGCTGGAGTACCAGCTCACCCGCCCCAGCCAGGCCCGCTCCCGGCTCGCCGCCCTGCTCGAACCGCTCGCCGACGCCGGGGAGTTGCTCATCACCCTGCACACCCACCTGGCCGGCGGCCTGAACCGCCGCCACACCGCGAGCGCCCTGCACCTGCACCCGAACACCGTCGACTACCGGCTGCGCCGGATCGCCGCACTGACCGGACTGGATCCGGCCCGCCCCGCCGACCTCCCGCGGATCGCCGCCGCCATCGCCGCCCGTACCGCCGAACAGGCCTCCCTCGCCGGGTAGTTCGGGACGGCTGCCAGCACCGGGCCGGTGCCCGGCGACCGACTTCAGCCCTGCTCCCCCGGCAGCCGCAGGTCCCAGCCGACCAGGGCACGCAGCTGCTCCGCGGTCACGCCGTCCGGCACCGGCTGCGGAGCGTCGTGGCGCAGCGGCGGCTGCCAGCCCTCCTCCTCGGTCCAGCGGCGCACCACCTTGGCCGGCGCCCCGGCGACCACGCTGTGGTCGGGAACGTCGCCGCGCACCACGGCGCCCGCCGCGACCACCACGTTGCGGCCGATCCGCGCCCCCGGCAGGATCACCGCGCCGGTGCCGATCCAGCTGCCCGTGCCGATCTCCACCGGTTCGTTGCGCGGCCACTGCTTGCCGATCGGCAGCTCGGTGTCCCGGTACTCGTGCGACTGGTCGCTGATGTACACGCCGGGGCCGGTCCACACGTCGTCGCCGATGACGATCGACTGGTGGCCGACGATGTGGCTGTCCCGGCCGATCACGCAGCCGCCGCCGATCCGCACGATCGGCTCCGGCCCGAGGTCGAGCCCGGGCAGGAAGCCCGCGCTGATGGTGACCCGCTCGCCGATGATCGAGAACGGCCCGATGGTGATCCACTGCTCGTTGAACACCGCCCCGAGCGGGAAGCTGAGCGTCGTGCCGTCCCCCAGCTCGCCGAACCGGTACGGGCCGGGGTTGCGGCTGGTGACCGCTCCGGTCCGCTGCACCCAGCGCCAGCCCCGGTGGACGAGGCGTCCGGCGGCGCGGCGGCCACCGGTCCGGACGGCTGAGACGAGCGAACGGGTTATCGGCATGCGCTCACGTTACCGGCCCGTAGCATCCGCCCGTCCGCCGGGAGGCAACCGGAGGAATGCCCGAAATCCGCGACCGGCGGACGGGCCGCGATGGAAGACTCCGTCCCATGGAGATCACCGAGCACATCGACGCGCTGCGCCGCGAGGGCACCAGGCTCGCCGAGGCCGCGGCCCGTACCGAGTTGTCCGCCCCCGTACCGACCTGTCCGGACTGGCAGCTGACGAAGCTGCTGCAGCACATCGGCTCCGTCCACCGGTGGGCCGCCGCGATCGTGTCCGGAGGCGCGCCGACGCCGCCGGACGAGGCGGACGCGCAGGCCGCCGTCGGGCCGCTGCCCTCGGACGCCGCGCTGCTCGACTGGTACCGCGAGGGCCACGCCGCCCTGGTGGACACCCTCACCGCGGCGCCCGCCGACCTCGAGTGCTGGACCTTCCTGTCCTCGCCCAGCCCGCTGGCGTTCTGGGCCCGGCGCCAGGCGCACGAGACCGCCGTGCACCGCCGCGACGCCGACGCGGCCGCCGGGGTGCCCGGTCCGGTCGTGGACACCGCGCTCGCCCTCGACGGCATCGACGAACTGGTGAGCGGCTTCACGACCCTCGGCCGGTCCAAGCTGCGCAGCGACCGGCCGCGCACCCTCCTGGTCCGGGCCACCGACGGCCCCGGCTCCTGGCACCTGACGATCACCCGGGAAGCGCCGGTCGTCACCACCGGCGAGGGCCCCGAGCCGGCCGATCTGACCCTCGCCGGCCCGGCCCACGAGCTCTACCTGCTGCTGTGGAACCGGCTGTCCGCCCAGCAGGCCGGGGAGGTCAAGGCGATCGGCGACCAGAGCCTGCTCGCCCTCTGGAGCGAGACGGCGGCGGTCCTCTGACCGTGCCGGCCGCGACCCCTGCGCACGGGTCGTCACGCCCGGGGGCGGCGACGCCCCCGGGCGAACGGGCACCCGGGAAACCCGGCCCTCAGCGCACCCAGCGCGCGGGCCGCTTCTCCAGGAACGAGCGCATCCCCTCCTGCGCCTCCGCCGAGCCGAAGAGCCGCGCCGACAGCTCCACCAGCTCCTCCGCGTCCCGCTCGAAGGAGCGCACCACCTCGGCGTTGGCCAGCCGCTTCGACTCCGCCAGGCCCTGCGGGGAGCCCAGGCGCAGCGCGTCCAGCAGGCCCTTGAGCGCCACGTCGGTGGCCTCGGCGGAGTCGGTGGCGCTGGTGATCAGCCCGATCCGGGCGGCCTCGGCGGCGTCGAAGACCTCGCCGGTGAGGTAGTAGCGGGAGGCGGCGCGCGGGTCCAGCTTCGGGCGCAGCGGCAGCGAGATGACGGCGGGCGCGAGGCCGAGCCGCACCTCGGTGAAGGCGAAGGTCGAGGCCGGTCCGGCGACGGCGAGGTCCGCCGCGCCGACCAGGCCGAGGCCGCCGGCCCGGACGTGGCCGTGGACGACGGCGATCACCGGCTTGGCGCAGTCCACGATCGCCCGCTGGAGCTCGACCAGGCCGCGCGGGCCGACCGTCGGGTCCGCGCCGGTCGCCTCGGAGAGGTCCGCGCCCGCGCAGAACACCTTGCCGGTGTGCCCGAGCACCACGGCGCGGACCTCCGGGTCGGCCGCGGCGGAGGCCAGTCCGGCGTGCAGCTCGGCCATCAGCCGGGTGGAGAGCGCGTTGCGGTTGTGCGGCGAGTCGAGGGTGAGCGTGGTGACGGCGTCGGCGGTGCTGACGTGGACGAGGGGCGCTGCGCTGGTCATCGGCGGGGCCTGCCTTCCGGCTGAGGGTGGGTCGGACTGCGGGCGCGGTCCGAGAGGTGCCCGGACGACGCCCGGACGACTCTGGCACGCCCACCCGCCCCTCGGCCAGAGCGAGCCGGAGCGCCCGGGCCGTCGGGCTTGCCTGCCCGAGGGGGCATGGATCAGGATCCGTCCCATGACCACCTCTCACCTCACCCGCATCACGGAGCCGCCCGGAGTCGCGCCCGGCACCGGCTACACCCAGGTCGTCGCCGGAAGCGGCCGACTGGTCCAGGTGTCCGGGCAGGTCCCGTTCGACGAGAACCGGGACCTGGTCGGCCCGGGGGATCCGAAGGCGCAGGCGCGGCAGGTCTTCGAGAACCTCCGCCGCTGCCTGGCCGCCGCCGGGGCCGGGTTCGAGGACGTCGTGAAGTTCACCTACTTCATGACCGACATCGCCCACCTCGCCGTGGTCCGCGAGATCCGCGACGAGTACCTGGGCTCCGTTCCGCCGCCCGCCTCCTCCGCCGTGCAGGTCTCGGCGCTGTTCCGGCCCGACGTGCTGATGGAGATCGAGGCGATGGCGATCGTCCGCGAGTAGCGGGAGCGGCGGGAGCAGCAGGGAATAGCGGAGCGACGGGGGCGGCGAGACGGCGGGAGCATCGGGGACAACTCCCAAGTGGTACAGACCTGTTGACGCATTGGTCCAGTCCTCCTACAGTTCCCATGCCTCGCCTCCCCACGGCACAGGCATCGATCGCACACGGATCAACCGCACGGATCAACCAAGGTTCTACGTCACCCTGTTCAACCCCCACAGTCACAGGGAGAACCATGTCCGCTCGATCCCGGGCCGGGCGCCCGCGCGTGCGCAGCAGACTGCTGGCACTGCTCTCCGTCCTGCTCCTGCCCCTCGCCGCGCTCACCGCGCTGGCCGCCCCGGCGAACGCCGCCGGAAAGCTCACCGCCACCTTCACCACGGCCGACAACGGCTCCTGGTGGCAGGGCACCTACATCGTCCACAACGACAACGCGACCGCGGTGAGCGGCTGGACCCTGGAGTTCGACCTCCCGGCCGGCGTCACCATCGGCAACAGCTACAACGGCACCGCCACCGTGAGCGGCCGGCACGTCACCGCCACCGCGGCGTTCTACAACTCCACCGTCAACGCCCACGGCACCACCGAGCCGTACAGCTTCTGGTTCGTCGGCAACGGCCCGGTCACCGCCCCGCTCAACTGCCGTGTCAACGGCGACAAGTGCGACGGCAGCGCGGACGTCCCGCCGTCCGCGCCGGGCACCCCGACGGTCACCGAGTCCACCGCGCACACGCTCGCCCTGAGCTGGCCGGCCGCCACCGGCGGGGACTTCCCGGTCGCCTCCTACGACGTGCTGAGCGGTAGCACGGTGCTCGCCTCCAGCCCGTCCACCGGCGTGCTGGTCACCGGCCTCACCCCGGCCACCTCGTACACCCTGACCGTCCGCGCCAAGGACAGCCGCGGCAACACCGGCCCGCTCAGCGCGGGTGTCACCGCGTCCACCTTCGACCCGTCCACCGACACCTCGCCGCCCACCGCACCGGCCAACCTCCGGGCCACCACGGTCGGTTCGACGGACGTGACGCTCGCCTGGAACGCCTCCACCGACAACGTCCGGGTGGCAGCGTACGACGTCTACCAGGGCGGCACCCTGGTGGCCACGGTCACCGGCAGCACGCTCGGCGCGACCGTCGGCAGCCTCTCCCCGTCCACCGCCTACACGTTCACCGTGAAGGCCCGGGACGCCGCCGACAACGCCTCGCCCGCCTCCGCCCCGCTCACCGTGACCACCTCGGACCTGGTCGGCGCCGGGAAGTACGCCCGGGTCGGCTACTTCGTCCAGTGGGGCATCTACGGCCGCCAGTACTTCGTCAAGAACCTGGACACCTCCGGCGCCGCCGCCAAGCTCGACGTCGTCAACTACGCCTTCGAGAACATCGATCCGGTCAACCTGACCTGCCAGGCCGGCGTCACCAAGGGCACCACCGCCAACCCGGAGGACCCGGACCAGGGCACCGGCGCCGGTGACGCCGACGCGGACTACGGCCGGGCGATGAGCGCCGACCAGTCGGTGGACGGCGTGGCCGACGACGGCTGGGGCAAACTCCGCGGCAACCTCAACCAGTTGAAGAAGCTGAAGGCCAAGTACCCGAACCTGAAGGTGGTCGTCTCGCTCGGCGGCTGGACCTACTCCAAGTACTTCTCCGACGCCGCCGCCACCGACGCGTCCCGCCAGAAGTTCGTCAAGTCCTGCGTCGACACCTGGATCAAGGGCAACCTGCCGGCCTACAACGGCGCCGGCGGCGACGGCGTGGCAGCGGGCATCTTCGACGGCATCGACCTCGACTGGGAGTGGCCCGGCTCCGCCGACGGCCACCCGGGCAACCACTGGAGCGCCAACGACAAGGGCAACCTGACCCTGCTGCTGGCCGAATTCCGCAAGCAGCTGGACGCGTTGGGCGGCTCGCACAAGCTGCTCACCGCCTTCACCCCGGCCGACCCGGCGAAGGTCGCGGCCGGCTGGGACCTCTCGAAGATCTTCGGCTCGCTGGACATCGCCAACGTCCAGGGCTACGACTTCCACGGCTCGGGCAGCGACAACTCCTGGGAGCCGAACCGCACTGGCCACGCCTCCAACCTCTACCAGGACCCGAACGACCCCTACGCCACCCACTTCAGCGTGGACACGGCCGTCCAGACGTACCTGAACGCCGGGGTCAACCCGCGCAAGCTGACCATCGGCTTCCCGTTCTACGGGCGCGGCTGGCAGAGCGTCGCGGACGGCGGCGCGAACGGCGCCTGGCAGTCCGCGAACGGCGCCGCACCCGGCCAGTTCAGCGACGAGGCCGGCACCCGCGGGTACAACAACCTGATCACCAGCCTCTCCGGTCTCAAGGTCTACCACGACCCCAAGGCCGTTGCGACGTACGGCTACACGGGAGCCGGCGGGCAGTGGTGGACCTTCGACGACGCCTGGTCGATCTCGCAGAAGACCGCCTACCTCAAGTCGAAGAACCTGCTCGGCGGCATGATCTGGGAGATGTCCGGCGACACCCCGTCCGGCACCCTGATGTCCGCACTGGACACCGGGCTCAAGTAGCGCTCCCCGCAAGGGAAGCGGGGCCGGTGCCCCTCCCGCGCACGGAGGGACACCGGCCCCGCTCCACAACGTCACGAGCTCACGACGCCACGGCGGCCGCCCTACCGCGAGGCCATCGACGCCAGCCGCCGCGCGGCCCGGTACTGCCGCAGCACCTGGGCGAAGGAGGTGTGCCCCTGGGTGGTCCGGGCGAAGGCCCGCCAGGCCGGCGGCACCAGGCAGACCGCCGCGTGGAACAGGTACGGCCGCCGCTCGAAGGCGCCCAGCAGCTGCTTGCCCGCGCGCATCTCCACGCCCAGCCCGGCCTTGACCGCGAACGCGTAGTTCAGCGCCTCCCGCCGCACCGCCGCCGCGTTGCCCGCCTCGGCGACCTGCACCGCCCACTCGCCGGCCAGCCGGCCCGAGCGCAGCGCGTACGAGATGCCCTCGCGGGTCCACGGCTCCAGCAGTCCGGCCGCGTCCCCGGCGACCAGCACCCGGCCGCGGGAGAGCGGCGAGTCCTCGGTCCGGCAGCGGGTCAGGTGCCCGGACTCGACCTGCGGGGTGAACCCGGACAGGCCCAGCCGGCGGATGTAGTCGGCGAGGTACTGCTTGGTCCGCTCGCCGTCGCCGCGCGCCGAGATGACGCCGACGGTCAGGCTGCTGGTCTCGGTCTTCGGGAACACCCAGCCGTAACTGCCGGGCAGCGGGCCCCAGTCGAGGTGGATCCGGCCCGCCCAGTCGGCCGCGACCTGGGCCGGCACCGGGATCTCGGCCTCCAGGCCGAGGTCGATCTGGTCGAAGGTGACGCCGACGTGCCGGCCGATCCGGCTCGCGCTGCCGTCCGCGCCGACCACCGCGCGGGCCTCGAAGGTGCGCCCGTCGGCGGCCGTCACCAGGGCCGTCCGGTGCTCCCCGCCGCGCTGCTCGACGCCGGTGACGGTCACTCCGGTGACCAGCACCGCCCCGGCCTGCTTGGCCGCCTGCACCAGGCGCAGGTCGAACTCGTCCCGGTTGACCAGGCCGAACAGCATCCGCTTGGACCGCCGCGTACGGGTGTACCTCCCGTTGTAGGCGAAGGTGACGGCGTGCACCCGGTCCTGCAGCGGCAGCCGGAAGTCCGGCGGCAGGCTGTCCCGGGAGGGGCCGATGATGCCGCCGCCGCAGGTCTTGTACCGGGGGTGTTCGGCCTTGTCGAGCAGCAGCACCCGGCGGCCCTGGGCCGCGGCGGCGTGCGCGGCCGAGGAGCCCGCCGGTCCGGCGCCGACCACCACGACGTCCCAGACGCCGTCCAGCGGCGCGGCCGCGTCGTCGGTCGGACCGCCCTCGGCCGGGCTGTCGAGCGGGCTACGGGAATCGGAGCTTCCGGAGTCAGTCACGTCGAGCAATCCTATGCGTCCGGCCGCGCCGTTCGAGCGCGCCGCCCCCGCACCGGCGCCACCCGGTCGTACGGCCCGCCCGAAGGCGGCCCCTTCCCCTGAGGCCCGGTCCGCGGCCCACCCTCGGAACTCCCTGTTCCGCTCCACCTATGATCGGCACTACCGCAAACCGCCTCCTCCGCCCACACCACCCCAAGGGCGGACCGTCCCCCCGGAGCCCCGATGTCACAGCCCCTGGCCGACGCCGTCCGATCCCTGATGGACCGTGCCCGCACCGACCTCGCCGAGCTGGTCGCCTTCCCGTCGGTCGCCGACCCGCGCCAGTTCCCGGTCGAGGAGTGCGAGAAGGCCGCGCGCTGGGTCGCCGACGCCTTCGCCGCCGAGGGCCTGACCGGCATCCGGCTGCTGGACACCCCGGACGGCACCCAGTCCGTCTACGGCGAGCTGCCCGGCCCCGAGGGCGCGCCGACCGTCCTGCTCTACTCCCACTACGACGTCCAGCCCCCGCTGGACGAGAACGCCTGGCACAGCCCCGCCTTCGAGCTGACCGAGCGCGACGGCCGCTGGTACGGGCGCGGCGCCGCCGACTGCAAGGGCAACATCCTGATGCACCTGACGGCGCTGCGGGCGCTGCGTCAGGTCCACGGCGACGCCTACCCGGTCGGCCTGAAGATCATCGTCGAGGGCTCCGAGGAGCAGGGCACGGGCGGTCTGGAGCGCTACGCCGAGGCCCACCCCGAGCTGCTCGCCGCCGACGCCATCATCATCGGCGACACCGGCAACTTCGCCCCCGGCCTGCCCACCGTGACCACCTCGCTGCGCGGCATGACGATCGTCGAGGCCACCGTCACCACGCTGGCCGGCAACCTGCACTCCGGGGCCTTCGGCGGCGCCGCCCCCGACGCGCTCCAGTCCCTGGTCCGGATGCTGGCCTCGCTGCACGACGAGAACGGCGACGTCGCGGTGGCCGGCCTGACCGCCGACCAGACCTGGACCGGCGTCCAGTACCCGGAGGAGCAGTTCCGCTCCGACGCCAAGGTGCTCGACGGCGTCGCCCTGACCGGCACCGGCACCCTCGCGGACCGCCTCTGGGCCCGCCCGGCCGTCACCGTCCTCGGCATCGACGCCCCGCCGGTGATCGGCGCCACCTCCTCCGTCCAGGCCACCGCCAAGGCCCTGATCAGCCTGCGCGTCGCGCCGGGCACGGACGCGGGCGCCGCCCAGGACGCCCTGGTCGCCCACCTGGAGGCGCAGGTCCCGCTCGGCGCCCGGCTCACCGTCGAGCGCCAGGGCAACGGCGCCCCGTTCCGCGCCGACACCAGCGGCCCGGCGTACGAGGCGATGGGCGAGGCGATGGCCGAGGCCTTCGGGACGGCCATGGTCGCCTCCGGCGAGGGCGGCTCGATCCCGCTCTGCAACACGCTGCGCTCGCTCTACCCGCAGGCCGAGATCGTGCTGATCGGCGTCGAGGAGCCGACCACCCAGATCCACGCGGTCAACGAGAGCGTCGACCCGCGGGAGCTGGAGCAGATGGCCCTCACCGAGGCGCTGTTCCTCCGCCGCTACGCCGAACTGCGCTCCGTCTGACGGACCTTCGCAGCGACGTCCCGAGGCTCTTCGCGGAGGACGTCCG
>NZ_LFVW01001364.1:0-758 GCF_001182915.1 Kitasatospora sp. MY 5-36 | reverse complement strand
GCGATGGCGGCGGAGGCCGGGCACCGCGTGCGCCGCGCAGACGCCGGTACGCCGGGGCGTACGAACAGCTGGTGCGGGCCCTGGTGCTGCCCGGGGAGAGAGCGGGCTTCGGGCCGGGGCTGTACCGGCTGGCCGCGCTCGCCCGGGAGGACGGCACGCTGCCCGCCTTCCTGGCCTCCGCGCACGCCCGCCGGCTGCTGGAGCGGACCTGGCGGCTGCCCGGCGCGGACACCTCCGCCGGGCAGCCGCTGGTCTGCGACGTGCTGGTCGCGGCGGACCTGCTGGAACAGTGCCTGCGCCCGCTGTCCGCGCCCTGGTACGGCACCGGCCCCGGCGGCCTCGGCGCGGTCGACCTGTGCCACGTGGTCGGCGGCGGCCCGGCCGCGCTGCCCGCCCTGGTGGCCCGGCACCTGCACGGGGTGCCGTTCGTGGTCACCGAGCACGGACTGCACCTGCGCGAGCAGTACCTCGGCTACCGCGAGGCGCCGTACCGGTGGCCGGTCCGCGCCCTGCTGCTGGCCTTCTTCCGGGCGCTCACCGAGGAGACGTACCGGCGGGCCGCGATACTCACCCCGGGCAGCGCCCACGACCAGCAGTGGCAGCGCCGCTGCGGGGCCGATCCGGCGCGCACCCGGGTGGTGTACGAGGGCACCCCGGCGGTGGACCGCCCGGCCGCCGGGCCGGAACCCGCGGCGCCGACCCTGGTGTGGGCGGGCGCGCTGGAGCCGGGGCGGGACCCGGAGCTGGCGCTGCACGCC
>NZ_LFVW01001363.1:0-758 GCF_001182915.1 Kitasatospora sp. MY 5-36 | reverse complement strand
CGGCCTCCTCGGCGCGGGCCCGGGCGAGGGCCAGCTGGGCGCCGTTGTAGGCCTCGACGGCCTGTTCGGCGGTGCGCCCGGCCCGGTCCAGCTCGGCCCGGGCGGCGGTGAGGGCGGCCTCCAGGGCGGCGGCCGAGGAGGCCTTGCCCTCGGCCTCGGCCCGGGCCCGGTCGATCTCCTCGGTGGTCGGGTACGGCTCCTCGTCCGTGGGCCGGCCGACCGCCGGTGCACCGGTGACGGGTTCGCCGAGCGCGGGGGCGGCCTGGGCGGCGGGAAGCAGTCCGAGCAGTGCGGTGAGGGACAACAGGAGGGTCGGCAGGAGCCTGCGAGCCACGCGACATCATCCCTTCTGACGGGTCCGGAGGGGACGGCGTCGGACGGTGCGCGGCATCGGGGCGGGCGGGCGACGGCCCGGCGGCCCGGTGGTGGCGGGGAGTCCGATGAATCATCCCATCACGTGACAGAACGGTCACATGACGCTCATGTTCTCAATTCCGGCAGGCTTCACACCTGGAAAAGTGCTCCGCCGGTCGGGTGACGATCAGATGATCTGACCAAATGTCGGCTTCGAGCAGGCGCCCGAGGCGGGCCGCGAAGGGTGGACGAGAGCGGGCGGCGGCCGGGCGGGCTACCGGCCGATCCGGCGGGTGTGCGTCCGCAGCCTGGGGTGCCGCGCGGGCCGGCTCTCCAGCCCGGTCGGACCGACGGCGAAGGCCCGGCTGCGCCCGCCCGGACGGTACGGCGACGCTGCTGCGCCA
>NZ_LFVW01001362.1:0-761 GCF_001182915.1 Kitasatospora sp. MY 5-36 | reverse complement strand
TGGCCGGGACGGCGGTGCGGCTGGCGGTGCCGGCCGCGCACTCGGACGCGCTGCTGCGCCGGCTGCTGCTGGGCCGCCCGGCCGTCCGGGTGCTGGCGGTGCGTCGGCGCGAGGAGGGGGAGCGGTGACGGCGCGGATCGGTGCGCTGACCCGGTACCACCTGGAGCTGCTGCTGCGCTCGCACGCCTGGCTGCCGCCGTTCCTGGCGTACGCGGTGCTGCTGGTGGTCGGGGTGGCGGCGGGGGACCCGCTGCTGGGCGGCCTCGGCTTCGGCGCGGGGGTGCTGCTGCCGGTGAGCGCCTGGTACGTGCGCAGTGCGCTGAGCGCGGAGCCGCCGGCCTCGCGGGCCTGCCTGGTGGCGGCGGCGGGCCCGGTCCGGGTCCACCTGGGTGCGCTGCTGGCGGCGCTGACGGTGTCGCTGGTGCTGGCGGTCGGTCAGGTGGCGGCGGTCTGGTGGACCAGCGGGCCGGTGGTCGGCCAGGGGGCGCGGCAGGAACCGGGGACCGGGCCGGCGGTGCTGGCCGGGCTGGTGGCCTCCGTGGTCTGCGCGCTGCTGGGGGTGCTGGCCGGGGCGGTGGCGAACCGTCCGGTGCTGGTCCACGCGCAGTACGGCATCCCGGCGGCGCTGGGGCTGGCCACGCTGCTGCTGGTGGTGCCGGCCTCGCCGGCCAACGCGGCGGTGCGCGGGCTGGTGTCGGCGGCCCGGACCGGCCGGGTCACGGTGCCGTGGCCGAGCCTGCTGGCCGCCGCCGTCCTGCTGG
>NZ_LFVW01001361.1:0-765 GCF_001182915.1 Kitasatospora sp. MY 5-36 | reverse complement strand
CCCCCGCCGTCCGGCGGCCCGTCCGGCGTCGGTTCGGACGGCGCCGGCCCGGTGTCCGCCTCCCGTACGGGCTCCGGGACGGGAGCGGGTACGGCCGCGGGTACGGCGGCGGCAGCAGCGGGAGCGGAAGCCCCCGCCTCCTGCCCCGGCCGGGCCCGGCGCGCCCCGTCGGCCAGGATCCAGCGCCGGTGCAGCTCCATCAGCTCCTGCGGCGTCGCCCGGCAGAGCCGCGCCAGGCGGTCCAGCGGCGCGAACTCGGGCGGCACCACGGCGCCGATGCAGTAGCGGTGCAGCGTCGAGGTGCTCAGGTGCAGGCGCTTGGCGAGCGTCCCGTAGCTGAGCCCCGAACGCTCCTTCAGTTCCCCCAGCAGTGCCGCGAGATCGTCCGCCGCCGGGCTCCCCGTCGCGTGCGGCATTCCCATCGTCCAACCCCCATGTCTCATCCCCGTGTTCCAGGGCCCCGGCATCCCCCCTGCTCAGGGCCCCTCCCAGTGTCCCAGCGTCCCTGACCGGCCGTTGACCGTGGCGGCTGGGACGGGCCACCGGGCAGGCTCCGGTCATCCAAGCACCACACCGAACGATCTTCGAAGAGGCCACGCCCACATGCTCGGCATCCGCACCGCCCGTACCTCCCGCACCCGCATCCTGGCCGCCGTCGCGACCGCCGCGCTCGCCGCGCTCACCCTGACGGCGTGCAACGACGACGCGGGGGACGCGGGCGGCAAGGGGACCTCCGCGAACTCCCCGGCGCCCACCGCCCCGCCC
>NZ_LFVW01001360.1:0-766 GCF_001182915.1 Kitasatospora sp. MY 5-36 | reverse complement strand
CGCGGAGAACCCGCCGCCCGCGACCGCGCCCACGGGTGCGGACGGTGCGCCGAGCGCCGCCGCGAGCGCGTCCGGCTCGCCCGCCGGTACGCCGTCGCCGAGCTCGACCGCTCCCGGTCCGGGCGCCAAGGCGCAGGCCCAGGCACTGGACGGCCTGCTCAGCGAGGGCGAGAGCGCCAAGGCCCCGATCGGCAGCGCCGTCGCCAAGGTGACCAGCTGCCCGCCGAAGGCCGACATCGAGAGCGCCGCGCAGGACTTCGACAACGGCGCGAGCCAGCGGACCGCCCTGCTGGCCAAGCTCTCCCAACTGAGCGTCACGGACGTGCCGGGCGGCGCGGACGCGGTGAACTCCCTGAAGTCCGCCTGGCAGTTGTCCGCCGACATAGACAAGGCGTACGCGAGCTGGGCGCGCGCCGTCGCCGCCCAGGGCTGCACCGGCCGGGCCCCGGCCACCGCCGACAAGAAGCACGCGGACGAGCTCAACCCGCAGGCGACGCAGGCGAAGACGGACTTCATGACGAAGTGGAACGCGATCGCGAAGAGCTACGGCCTGACTCCGCGCACCCAGGACAGGATCTGACCGACCAGTGACCGGCACCGCCCCCCGACCGCCCCGCCGCTCCGCCCTGCTGCGCGCCACCACCGCCGCGGCCGTGGCCGTTCCGCTCTGCACGGCGGGCTGGTTCGGCTGGCGGGCCCTCGACCACTCCGGCCCGGCGGGCGCCACGGCGGCCCCGGCCGCGTCGGCCCCCGCCGCCTCGTCCCC
>NZ_LFVW01001359.1:0-766 GCF_001182915.1 Kitasatospora sp. MY 5-36 | reverse complement strand
GGCGGGCCGCCCGGTGGCGCCCCGGGCCAGCTCGTCCAGGTCCAGCGCGAGCAGCTCGTCGGCGGCGAGGAAGCAGACCGTCTCGTTCAGGTCCAGGGCGGTGACCCGCCGCCCGTCGAGGTCGAGCGGCTGCCAGTCGGGCACCGCCCGGCCGGTCCACCGGGTGGCCCACCAGCGCGCCGGGCCGGACGGCTGCGGGCGGGTGCGCAGCAGCAGGTTCCCGCCGGGACCGCCGTGGAGGGTGAGCCGGACCGGGCCGGGCACCGGCAGGACGAGCCGACGGGCCGGGCCGCCGCCCGGGTGGCGGGCCGCCAGGGTGTGCTCGGTGCGGGTGCCGGCGGTGTACACCAGCGCCTCGCCGGTGAAGGCGAGGGTGGCGTACGGGGCCGCGTCGGGCAGGTGGTGGGGCCGGTCGCCCGGGCGGGTGGGGAGCAGGTGCAGGCCGCCGTTCTCGGCTCCGTCCCGGTGCAGTTGGACGGCGATGAACCGGCCGTGCGGCTCGGGCTGCCAGCCGGCGATCCGGTCGCCGGGGCCGATGACGCCCTCGGTGGGCGTCCGACGGGTGCCGTCGGGGTGCCGGACGGTCAGGACGTCGCCGTCCGGGCCGCGTTCGTGGCGGAAGAGCAGGCCGCCGGCCTCGGCGGGCGGGGTGGGCGCCCGGTCGGGCGCCTCCCGTTCCACCCGGTCGAGCAGGGTGGCCCAGGCGGGCTCGTCGGAGCGCTGCGGGCGGGCGGCCAGCAGGCGCCGCTGCTCGGCGAGCCAGGCC
>NZ_LFVW01001358.1:0-769 GCF_001182915.1 Kitasatospora sp. MY 5-36 | reverse complement strand
GCTTCGCCCGTACCGTCGCCGCCGACTACCCGGACGGCGTGCTGTTCGTCCGGCTGTCCGCCCCGGACGGCGGCCGGGTGGCGCCCGCCCGGGCCGCCCGGCTGCTGCTGGAGCAGCTCGACCCGCAGACCGCCGTGCCGCTGCCCGGGACGGGCGAGGACGGGCGGGACGAGCCGGGCTGCGTGGCGCTGCGCGAGGCGCTCGCCGGGCTGCGGGTGCTGCTCGTCCTGGACGACGTCCGGGACGCCGGGCAGGTGTGGCCGCTGCTCGCCGACGAACCGGGCTGCCTGGTGCTCGCCACCACGGCCGGGCCGCTCACCGGGATCGAGGACATCGACCCGGTGATCCTCGGCGGGCTGGACCGGCAGGCCTCCGGCGAGCTGCTGGCCGACCTGGTCGGCGGCACCCGGATCTCCTGCGACCCGGTCGGCGGGGCGGACCTCGCCGAGGCCTGCGCCTCCCGGCCGGCCGCGCTGCGGCTGATGGCGGGGTGGCTGCGCGGGAACCCGAAGATCGCGGTCACGGAGGCGGCGCGCGAGCTCAACCGGGTGGTGGGGGAGGAGACGGCGGTCACGGGGGCCGTCGCGGAGCCGGCCGCGGGCGGCGAGGCCGCCGCGGTTGCTTCGGCGAAGGAGAAGGAGAAGGAGAAGGGGAGGGCGCCGAAGAAGAAGGAGGGGGAGCGGGCGGCCAAGGCCTCCGGTGCCCCTTCGGCCGGGCCCGCCGGAGCGGCCGGAGCCGCCGGGTCCCAGAAGGCCACGCCCATGATCGG
>NZ_LFVW01001357.1:0-772 GCF_001182915.1 Kitasatospora sp. MY 5-36 | reverse complement strand
GTTCTTGACGTACTGCTGGGTGATGGTGGAGCCGCCCTGGGTGCCCTGGCCCTTGGCGGTGTTGACCGCGGCCCGGGCCAGGCCCTGGACGTTGATCGCGCCCTCGTTGTAGAAGTTCCGGTCCTCGGCGGCCAGCGCGGCGTGCTGGGCGGCGGGGGAGACCTTGTCCAGGGAGACGTTCTGCCGGTTGGTCTGGCCGGTGCGGGTGAGCACCGAACCGTCCGCGTAGAGCCAGGTGTTGCTCTGGGCGGTGGCGGCGGCGTGCGCGTCCGGCACCTTCACCAGGGCGATCCCGAGGGCGAACAGACCGATGCCGAGCAGCAGCGCGGAGCCGAAGCCCAGCAGGGTCATCCGCCAGGTGGGTATCAGCCGGCGCCAGCCGGTGCGCTTCGGACGTCGCGGCTTCCTGCCGCCGGACCCGCCGGACCCGCCGGCCGGGCCGGCGGAGCGCTTGAGCCGTTTGACCGGCCGGAGACTGATCGACGGCGTGCGACGGCCGCCCTGGGCGTTTCTGGACAAAGCGCGGCCTTTCCTGCGGGCGCATCGAGGCAGCCCGGCACGGACGGGGACATCGGCGGTTGGGGACCTTTGTCCCGATTCCGGTTTTACTGCCCTGGACGAGCAGAACGGGCCGGATAGCTCCGGCGGATCGCCAATCGAGACCGACATCACACGCAAAACGGACGTCGGAGGCCAAAAAATCGGGGAGCCCCTCGCTGCTGCGAGAGGCTCCCCAAATGTCTGTGCGCCGCCAGGGACTCGAACCCCGGAC
>NZ_LFVW01001356.1:0-782 GCF_001182915.1 Kitasatospora sp. MY 5-36 | reverse complement strand
CGGCTGCGGTACGGCGGCGGCCCACGGCCGCGGCGACTACCGCGGCATCGGCGCGCTGGTCGGCCAGTACGCCGCCCTCCCCGAGCCGCCCCGGCTCGACCTGGCAGCCGAACTGCTGCTCGGCTACGTCCTGTTGTGCGAGACCGGCCAGGCCGCCCGGCCGCTCGGGCACGCGGCCAAGGTGCTGCTCCACGCCGCCGTCCGCGCGGGCGACCGGACGGGCGAGGTCAGGGCCCGGCTGGTGCTCGGACGGCTGCTGACCGAGGTCGGCTCCGAACCCGCGGCCCTCGCCGAGCTGTTCAGGGCCCGCGACCTGTGCACCGCCCACGACCTGCCGGGGCCGCTGCTCGCCCTGGCCCACGCCTCGCTGGCCGCCCTGTTCGCCCAGGTCGGCCGGCCGGGCGACGCCGTCGACGGCTTCACGGCGGCGATCTCGGTGTGGGAGCGGCTCGGCGACCGGCGCTCGGTGGCGGCCGAACTGCTCAACCTGGCGGGCGCGTTCACCGGGCTCGGCCGGTCCGAGGCGGCGGTGCGCGTCGTCGACCAGTCCCTGCTGATCTGCCACGAGCTCGCCGACCACGAACTCCAGGCGCTCGCCCTGGACTCGTTGGGGACGATCGCCCACGACCGCGGCGAGTACGAGCAGGCCCTGCGCCACCACCGCAACGCCCTGGCCCTGCTGCGGCCGGACGACCGGCGCCGCACCGGCCGTACGCTGCTGCGGCTCGCCGAGTCGCTGCGCGCCGTCGGCCGCGGCGAGGAGGCGGTGGCGGCGGCCGGGC
>NZ_LFVW01001355.1:0-788 GCF_001182915.1 Kitasatospora sp. MY 5-36 | reverse complement strand
CGCCGCCGCCACCCCAGCCGCCTCCGCCGCCGCCCCGCACGGGACCCGGGTCCGCGCGCCAGCGCTTCGGCCGCCGACTGCGCCACTGGCGCGAGGCCCGCGGCCTCAGCCAGGCCGAGTTCGGCCGGCTGCTCGGCTACCACGACTCGCTGATCAGCCGGGTGGAGAACGCCCACCGCTGGCCACCGCCCGGAATGCCCGCCCGGGCCGACGAACTCCTGCACGCCGACGGCGAGTTGGCGGACCTCTGGCAGGCCGTCCAGCAGGAGCGCGAACACCTCGGCGAACGCGCCGCCGCCACCCGGCCACCGCTCGACACCACCGCCACCGGCCCGCCGGACGCCGCCACCGTCGAGGTGCTCGCCCAGCTGCTCGCCGTCTACCGCGCCGCCGCGGGCCGGATCGGCGGCGAGGAGCTGGCCACCGTCCTGGAGCACCACGCCCACACCCTGCTCGGCCGGCCGCACCCCGACCCGCACCAGTACCCCGACCCCCGCGACCACCCCGCCGCCGACCGCTCGCTCGCCGCCCAGTACGCCGAACTCGCCGGCTGGGCCCACTTCGAGGGCGACCGCCACGCCCGCGCGCTCAGCTGGTACGCCACCGGGCTGGAGTGGGCACGCGCGACCGGCGACCGGATCACCGCGGCCGCGCTGCTCGCCCGGCAGAGCACCCTGTACTGGTGGCACGGCGACCCGGCCACCGCGCTCGCCCTGGCCGAGGCCGCCCGGACCACCGCGCCTCCCCTGCCGGGGCTCCGGGCCTGGACCGCCGTCGCCCAGGCCCAC
>NZ_LFVW01001354.1:0-795 GCF_001182915.1 Kitasatospora sp. MY 5-36 | reverse complement strand
CGCCAGCGCCACCCGGGTCCGCAACCGGGACGCCGTGGACGGCCGGCCCCGCGGCTACCTGCGGGCCTTCGGCCTCTCCCGGGTCAACCTGCGCGCCCACGCCCACGCCGGGCACCTGCCCGGCGTCCGCAAGGCGAGCTGGTGAGCGCCGTGGACGGGACCAGGCTGCCGGTGGTGGTCGTCGCCGGCCTGCACGCGGAGCAGCGCCGGGCCGCCGTCGCGGAACTGGCGGCGGCCGCGGTGGACGCCGTGGTCCTGCACCACGACCTGCGGGACGCCGCGCTCGGCACCGCCCGCCGCGAGCTGCGCGACGCCGCCGGGGCCTTCGACGTGGCCGACGTCCCGCTGGCGAACGACTGCCCGTGCTGCGCCCTGCGCGAGGACCTGCTGCCCCGGCTGCTGGAGATCGCCGACGGCGGCCGGTACGGACTGGCGATCGTCGAACTGTGGGGCGGCAGCGACCCGCACCCCGCGGTCGAGGTGATCGCCGGGGGAGAGGTGGACGGGCGGCCGCTCGACGACGCCGTCGAACTGGCGGGCGTGGTCACCGCCGTCGACCCGGACCGGCTGGTCGGCGAGCTCTCCGTCCCCGACGACCTGGCGGAGCACGGCGAGCAGACCGCCTCGCGCGACGACCGGACCCGCGCCGAGGCGCTCGCCCACCAGATCGAGTACGCCGGCACGCTCGCCGTGCCGCGCGCCGCGGCGCACGCGCCGGGGCTCGCCCTCCTGCGCCAGCTGCACGCCACCGCCCGGACCGTCCGGCCCCAGCCCTCGTGGGCCTGGTGGATGTCG
>NZ_LFVW01001353.1:0-799 GCF_001182915.1 Kitasatospora sp. MY 5-36 | reverse complement strand
GGTCGGCGGCCCGGGCGCACCGGGAGCCACCACCACCGCCCTGGCACTGCTGCTGTCCTGGCCGCTGCCGCCCGGCCGGCGGATCCTGCTGGTCGAGGCCGACCCGGACGGCGGCGCGGTGCTCGCCGGCGCCCTGGAGGGCCGGGTCGAGGCGGTGTACGGGCTGCGCAACCTGGCCGTCGCCGACCGGCGCGGGCTGCTCGCGCAGACCATCTGGGAGCAGCTGATCGACCTCTCTCCCGAGGGCAACGCCGAACGGCTGCTGCTGCCCGGGCTGACCGACCCCACCCAGGCGCCCGGCCTCGCCTACACCTGGGAGCCGCTCGCCGAACTGCTGCACGGCGTGGAACAGCAGGGCTACGACGTGATCGTGGACCTCGGCCGCTCCGGCGCCACCGGCCACAGCGCGGTGCTGGCCCGCCGCGCCGACGCGGTGGTGGCGACCGTGCGCACCACGCTGCGCGGGCTGAGCGCGGTCCGGCCCCGGCTCGCCGCCCTGACCGAGGACCTGGCCGCCGCCGGCACCGGCGCGGACGCGCTCGGGCTGCTGCTGGTCGCCGAGGGGCCGTACGCCCGGGCGGAGGTGACCCGGGAGCTCGGGCTGCCGGTGCTCGGGGTGCTGCCGCACGCCCCCCGGACGGCGAAGGTGCTCTCCGACGGCGGGGACACCACCGACCGGCGGTTCATCCGCTCGGAGCTGATGCGCACGGCGCGCTCGGCGGCGGACGAGGTGCAGCTGCTGGTCCGCCGCCGGCGCCAGCGGCTCGCGCCGGGCGCGGCGCCCGCCCAGCTGACGGCG
>NZ_LFVW01001352.1:0-799 GCF_001182915.1 Kitasatospora sp. MY 5-36 | reverse complement strand
CCGCCCGGCCCGCCCCCGCGCAGGACGCGCCGTCCCCGCTGGCCGGCGGCACCGTCCTGGTCACCGGCGCCAACGGCGGCCTGGGCCGCCTGGTGGCCCGTCACCTCGCGGCGGTCCACCGCGTCGCGGAACTCGTGCTCCTCTCCCGCTCCGCCGTGCCCGCCGACCTGCTCGAAGAACTCGCCGCGCACGGCACCCTGGTCCGCGCCGAGGCCGTCGACACCGCCGACCGCACCGCGCTGGCCGCCGTCGTCGACACCCTCGCCGACCGGCTGACCGGCGTCGTCCACGTCGCCGGGATCGTCGACGACGGCGTCATCGAAGCCCTGGACGCCGCCAAGTGGCACAGCGTGCTGCGTCCGAAGGTCGACGCCGCCTGGCACCTGCACGAGCTCACCGCCGGCCTCGACCTGGCCGCCTTCGCGCTCTACTCCTCCGCCTCCGGCGTCCTCGGCGGCTCCGGCCAGGGCAACTACGCGGCCGGCAACGCCTTCCTCGACGGCCTGGCCGCCCACCGGCGCTCGCTCGGACTGCCCGCCGTGTCGCTCGCCTGGGGCCTGTGGGCCGAGGCCGCCGGCATGGGCGGCCGGCTCAGCGACACCGACCTCGCCCGGATGGCCCGGGTCGGCACCCGCCCCCTCTCCGCCGACCAGGGCCTCGCCCTCCTGGACGCCGCGCTCACCGGCGAGCCCGCGGCCGTGGTGCCGATCAGGCTCGACGTCACCGGCGTCCGGACCGAGGACCTCCCGCCGCTGCTGCGCGACCTGGCACCCGCCGCCCGCGCACCCCGCGCCCTGCG
>NZ_LFVW01001351.1:0-808 GCF_001182915.1 Kitasatospora sp. MY 5-36 | reverse complement strand
CGCCGCGGCCGGGGGCGGCGTGGCCGCGCAACCGGGCGAGGTCGCCGGCCAGCCGGACGATCTCGCGGGCGTCGGCCGGGCCGCTGGGGTGGTCCTGGGCGCGCAGCGCGGCGCAGATCCGGACGGCGGTGGTGGTGAGCGCCTCGGCGAGGCGTTCCGGGTCGCCGCCGGCGTCGAGGACGGTGTGCTGCCACTCCGGGTCGCGGATGCCCGCCGGGTAGCCGGAGCGGGCGTCGAGCAGCGGGTAGGTGTACGGGATCAGGGACAGGACGTGCCCGGGGTCGTCCGGGTGCGGCGGCTCCTCGGTGGCGAGGGGACCGCCGAGCAGGGCGGGGGCGTGGAAGGCGCCGATCACGGCGGCGACCCGGCGCCCGCCGGCCGCGGCGGCCTGGATGCGGGACCGCATCCAGGCCTCGCGGCGCAGGTCGTACGGGTCGACGCCGGGGCCGGTCTCGGCGTCCCGGCGCAGCGCCCAGCCGACCAGCAGGGCGGCGCGCCGGACGGCCTCCGGGGTGGAGCCGGGGGCGGCCGTCTCGACCAGGCGGTCCCACAGGTCCTCGTCGGAGTCCCGACCGGTGAGGCGGTGGCGCAGCGCGTCGGCGACGCCGGGTGCGTCCGGGATCCGATCGGTGCGCCCGCGCTCCGCCGTGCGGGCGGCGCGGTGGGCGAGCGGGAGGTCGCAGGCGACGGCCTCCACCCCGTTGCGCCGGGCCCAGCGCAGGGCGGCGAGCTCCGGGGAGAAGTCGGCGAACGGGTAGAAGGCGGGCCCGGCCGCCTCCTCGGGCCCGGCCGGGGCCGCCGCGAGGGC
>NZ_LFVW01001350.1:0-809 GCF_001182915.1 Kitasatospora sp. MY 5-36 | reverse complement strand
CTGGACGTGGCCCTGCGCGCCGCCGCCGACACCGTGGCCGGCCGCGACACCCGGCTCGGCACCGCCCCCGCGCCGCCGCCGGACCCCTGGCGGCTGCGGGTGCGGCTGCTGTCCCGGGGTTCGGTCCGGTACGGGCTGCGGGTCGCGCTGTGCATCGCGGTCGGTTCGGCGGTCACCGCCAACTACCCGCTCAGCAAGAGCTACTGGGTGCCGATGACGATCGCCTTCGTGCTGAAGCCGGACCTCGGCTCGGTGTTCCTGCGCGCGGTGAGCCGCTCGGTCGGCACGGTGCTCGGGGTGGCGGTGACCGCGGCGCTGCTCATGGCCACCACCGACGAGTGGGCGCTGACCGCGATGGCCGCGGGCTGCGTGGCCCTGCTCCCGTACGCCACGGCGGCGCACTACGGGCTGAACACCGTGGTGATGACGCCGATGGCGCTGGTCCTGCTCCAGCTCGGCGGGCAGAGCAGCGCCGCCGAGTTCTGGCCCCGGGTCCTGGACACCGTGCTGGCCAGCGCGATCGTGCTGCTCTTCGGCTACCTGCTGTGGCCGGAGCGCCCGCGCCACCGGATCGAGCCCAGGCTGGTCGACGCGACGACGGCGCTGCGGGCCTACCTGGACGCCGTCGTCCGCGGCGCCGGCCAGGACGACGGCCCGGACAGCGGCCCGAACAGCGGCCAGGACGGCGGCCAGGACGGCGGCCGGACCGGAACCGCCCAGGTGTGGCTGCGCCGTACGGCCTACCGGGCCCTGGCGGACGCCCGCCGGGAGGTGCAGCAGGGGCTGGCCGAGCCGCCGCCCACCGGCCG
>NZ_LFVW01001349.1:0-810 GCF_001182915.1 Kitasatospora sp. MY 5-36 | reverse complement strand
CGGGGCCGCCGCCGGCTCCCCGGCCCCGGCGGCCACCACCGCCTCACCCACGGCCGCTCCTGCCGCCACCGCGACCACCGCCACCGGCACCGGGGCCGCCACTTTGGCGGATGCCGCCCCCGCCCGCAGCTCCTCGTCCACCCGCGCGCGCAGGGCGAGCGCCTGGTCGAGGTCCTCCTCCGCCAACCGGTAACAGGACCAGAGCGCGCGGACTGCCGCCTCCGGCGCCGGGTGCCGGCCGTCCGGGCTCTCGTAGCGGGAGACGGTGGTCTGGGCGATGTTGAGCCGCCGGGCCACCGTCTTCTGCGGCAGTTCCCCCGCGCGGGCCCGCCACTCGCGCAGCGTCCGCGCCAGCTCCACCCGCGCCGACGGCCCGGCTCCGACGCCCTCCGCCTCCGGCCCGGTGACTCTCCTGTCCGGCATCCGTCCGCTCCCCTCTCCTTCGGCCCGTGCATATCCGCAGCTCGGAGCACACGCATACCCGACTGCATACGAATGAGTAACCATCTGATCGCGCAGCGTAGGAGTCGGCGGCCCGGCCGTGCAACGCTGACGACCAGCCGGTGAAACCCCCGGCGAATCCCACCCCCTCCCGTACCCGGGCATTCGTATGCCGCCCCGGGGCACGGGATGCACTCGAAGGAGTCACCGATGTACCCGACCCGTCACCTCACGCTCCCCGCCCTCAAGCAGCGCACGGGCCGCGCCGTCGCCCTCGCCGTGCTGGCGGCGGCCGCGCTCACCGGGACCGGCGCGGCGGACGCGCTCGCCCTCCCGGCGACCCCGCCCGCCGCCGGCTCCACCGCCACC
>NZ_LFVW01001348.1:0-810 GCF_001182915.1 Kitasatospora sp. MY 5-36 | reverse complement strand
GCCGCGGCCGGCCGCCGCGCACACCCGCCGCAGCAGGGAGTTGAGCTCGGCGCGCTGGCCCTTCGTCAACGGGGCGAGCAGGTCCTCCTGGACGGCGGAGGCGTCCTCGTGCAGCACGTCCAGCGCCGCCTGCCCGGCCGGGGTGATCGTCAGCACTTCCTGCCGTCCGCCGATGTGGACGACCATGGAGTGCACCAGGCCCGCCGACAGCAGGTCGTCCAGCGCCTGGTCGGCGTCGGTCCCGGTCGCGGCGGCGCGCTCGACGAGGTCGTGGCGCCCGTGCGGCCCCAGCTGGGCGAGCGCGGAGAGCAGCCTCTGGTGGGCGCGGCCCATCCCGCGCGAGTCGAGGCGGTCGGCCAGCAGGCGGTCGGCCGCCCGGCCGGCCGTCGACAGGAGGTAGACGGTCTGTTCGAAGGGGCTCGTCGACCCCGTCCTCCCGTCGTACACAGCAGGTCCAATCGTCCGGGAAGGCCGCCGTGTTCTCGGGCCGGGGGCCACAGGGGTGGCATCCGCACGGGAGCGCCGGGCCCCGGGACCGGGTGGACACGGTCCCCGACGGATGGCTGACCGTCGACGGACGACGGCGGCACGGCCCGCGCGCGCAAGCCGAGGCTCACCATACCCGGGCCCGAACAGTTGGTCTACATCGATGTCGTCAAACGGTGCCGTGCGCCAGCAGGGCCCGGGCCGCGTACTCGACGTACTCGTGCAGCCCGTAGGCCAGGCCCACGCCGAGCAGGGCCGCGACCGCGACGGCGGCGAGCAGGGCGACGGCGGCCCGCGCCCGGTGGCCGGTCGGCCGGGCGGGCG
>NZ_LFVW01001347.1:0-812 GCF_001182915.1 Kitasatospora sp. MY 5-36 | reverse complement strand
CTCGCCGTCCGCCCCGCCGACAGCGCCGAGGCCCTGCTGCGCGCCGTGGTCCGCGAGCTGCGCGCCGTCCGCCGCCACCAGCGCTACCCGCTGGAGGAGCTGCGCCGCGACCTCGGCCGCACCGGCGACCGCCGCGCCCTGTTCGGCCCGATGGTCAACATCAAGGCCTTCGAGAGCGACCTCGACCTGGCCGGCCTGCCCGGCACCGTCCGCAACCTCGCCGCCGGCCCGGTCGACGACCTCGCCCTGAACGTCTCGCCCGGCCCGGACGGCGCGCTGCGCCTGGTCATCGACGCCGACCCGGCCCGCTACGGGGCCGCCTCCCTCGCCGCCCACCGCGACGGCCTGCTGCGCTACCTCGACGCCCTCGCCGACCTGCTGCTCACCGACCCCCGGACGCCCGTCGCCCGGATCGACCTGCTCGACCCGGACGGCCTGCGCCGCGCCACCGAAGGCCGTACCGAGCCGCCGGTCGAGCGGACCGTGCCCGAGCTGTTCGCCGCCCAGGCCGCCCGCACCCCGGAGGCCGTCGCCGTCCGCTCCGGCGCGGCCGCGCTGACCTACCGGCAGCTCGACGCCGCCGCCAACCGGCTCGCCCACCGGCTGACGGCCCTCGGCGTCAAGGACGGCGCACCGGTCGCGATCGCCCTGCCGCGCGGCACCGACACCCTGGTGGCGATGCTCGCCGTCCTCAAGGCGGGCGGCGCCTGCGTCTCCCTCGACCTCGCCCACCCCGAGCGGCGCCTCGCCGCCGTGCTGGCCGACGCCCGCCCGGTCTGCGCGATCGGCACCGCCGACGCCCTCGCCGGGCT
>NZ_LFVW01001346.1:0-789 GCF_001182915.1 Kitasatospora sp. MY 5-36 | reverse complement strand
ATCGCGCCGAGCGAGAGCCCGGCGGCGACGGCCGGCCCGACGGGGCGTCCGGTACGGGTGGCGACCCGGACCTCGTGGCCCTGTTCGGCCAGCAGGCGGGCGGTGGCGGCCCCGGCGGGCCCGTGTCCGACGACCAGGTGGAAGCTCATCCGCCACACCCTAGTGGTGGCCCCGGACGGGCGGGGCGCGGTGCGATATGTAGCCGGGTGGGGGGAATGGGAGATTCGGCAAATAATTGGTATGGCAGTCGTAAAAGTAGATCTATGCTGTTGGCGTTTCATGATCCTTCGTACAAAGCAGGTCTTGCGCAAGATGAAGCTGCCCCGGGTGTCCGCCGTCGTCGCGGCCGCCGTTCTGGCCCCCGCCGTCCTCTTCCCCACCACGGCCTCGGCCACCGACACCCCCAAGCCGACCGGCGTCTCCGGCCCCGACACCGGCTCCGACTCCGCCAAGGACACCGCGCCCCAGGCCGACGGCCAGGAGCAGCGCGACCGCGCCGAGGTCAAGCGCATCCTCGCCGACCCGAAGAGCGGCGTCGGCGTGCGCGAGGCGGCCGAGAAGGCCCTCAAGGGCGGCGCCGCCGAACTGCGCCACTTCCTGGACGTCGAGTTCGACGAGCAGACCAGGATCGACAACCAGGTCCGGGTCTCCCAGATCTACGCCGTCGGCGGCCCGGCCGTGAAGGCGGCCGCCAAGGCCGCCCTCCGCGGCACCGACGAGGACATCACCGCGTTCCTGACCACCGGCCAGTACGCCGCCCGCGCCGAGGACGAGGACCGCGCCAAGGTC
>NZ_LFVW01001345.1:0-845 GCF_001182915.1 Kitasatospora sp. MY 5-36 | reverse complement strand
CTTCCTGGCGACCGGCCAGTACGTCGCCCGCGCCGAGGACGAGGACCGCGCCAAGGTCGCGGCCCTGGTGGCCGACCCCAAGACCGGCCCCGGCGTGCGCGAGGGCGCCGAGCAGGCCCTCAAGGGCGGCGCGGCCGACCTGCGGACCTTCCTGACGACCAAGCTGCCCAGGCTGCGCAGCGACGACAACCGGGTCAAGCTCAGCCAGCTCATGGACCAGGGCGGCCCGGCCGTGCGCGAGGCGGCCAGCAAGGCGCTGGACGCCGGCACCGACGCGGCCGTCGAGGCCTTCCTCAACGAGGGCTTCGCCAAGGCCCAGTTCGAGGACGACCGGGTCGAGGTGCTGCGCGTCATCGCCGACAAGGAGACCGGCCCGCACACCGCCGCGGCCGCCCAGAAGGCCATGGACGGCAACGCCGAGGACGTGCGGCGCTTCCTGACCGTCGAGCTGCCGAACCTGCGCTTCAGCGACAATCGGCTGAAGGTCTCCCAGATCATCGAGACCGGCGGCCCCGCGGTGAAGAAGGCCGCCATGGCCGCCTACGAGGGCAGCTACGCGGACCTCCTGGCCTTCCTCAAGGACGGCTGGGCCAAGGCCCAGGCCGAGGACCAGGCCGTGGCGGCCAAGCAGGGCAACGGCGCGGGCAGCGGTACGGGGACGGGCGCGGGCACCGGTGGCACCGGGCAGCAGCCGCAGACCGTGCAGCCGGCCGGCCTCACCACCGGCACCGGCACCGGGACCGGCACCACCACCGGCACCCGTACGGGCGGCGGCACCACCGGCACCACCGGTTCCGGCACGCTCGCCGCCACCGGCACCGACGGGCTCGGCTGGGAGGCCGGCG
>NZ_LFVW01000133.1:0-7391 GCF_001182915.1 Kitasatospora sp. MY 5-36 | reverse complement strand
CGGCGCGGCACGCCCGGGCCCGGCGGGGGCGCCGGGCTAGGGTCGGCCGAACCGCCGCGTGCCGGTCGCGCCGTTCCGACCGCTCCGCCCCAGCCGGTCCTTCTCAGCCCGGGAGAACGATGCCGAGGGTCCCCACGTTCCGCTCGCGGTGGGCGGGCGCCACCGCCGGACTGGCCGTGCTCGCCGCCGCCCTGGTGGGCTGCGGGGACGGTGGGAGCGGCGGCCCGGTCGCCCTGAACTGGTACAACTTCCCGGACGACTCGGGCGCCCTCCAGCAGGCCGCCGACCGCTGCGGGCAGCAGTCCGGCGGCCGCTACACGATCCGCTACAACAAGCTGCCGCGCGGCGCCGACGGCCAGCGCCAGCAGCTGGTGCGCCGGATGGCGGCGCACGACACCGGCGTGGACGTCCTCGGCCTGGACGTCACCTGGCCCACCGAGTTCGCCGAGGCCGGCTGGATCCGCGAGTGGACCGGGGCGATGCGCGAGCGGGCCACCGCCGACACCCTCGACGCGGCGGTGCGGACCGCGACCTGGCGGGACCGGCTGTACGCCGTGCCGTACAACTCCAACACCCAGCTGCTCTGGTACCGCGACGACCTGGTGCCGACCCCGCCCGCCACCTGGGCGGAGATGCTCTCCCAGGCCCGGGAGCTGGACCGCGAGGGCAAGCCGCACCTCGTGGAGATCCAGGGCGCCCAGTACGAGGGGCTGACGGTTTGGTTCAACACGCTGGTCACCAGCGCGGGCGGCTCGATCCTCACCCCCGACGCCCAGGGGCCCGCGCTCGGGGCGCCCGCCGTCACGGCCGCCGGGGTGATGCGCGACCTGGCGGCCTCGGTGGCCGCCGACCCCTCGCTGTCGAACCAGATGGAGGACCAGAACCGGCTCGCGATGGAGTCCGGCACGGCCGCCTTCGAACTCAACTACCCCTTCGTCTACCCCTCGATGAAGGCCAACCGGCCGGAGCTGTTCCCGCACTTCCGCTGGGCGCCGTACCCCGCGGTGAGCGCCGACCGCCCCGCCAGCGTCACCATCGGCGGGATCGACCTCGCGGTGGGCGCCTACAGCCGGCACCCCGACCTCGCCGCCGAGGCCACCCTCTGCCTGCGCGACCGCGACAACCAGCTCACCAACGCGCTGAAGGGCGGCCTCCCGCCCTCGCTGCGGAGCCTGTACGAGACGGCCGAGCTGACCGCCAGCTACCCGTTCGCCGCCGACGTGCTGGCCGCCCTCGACTCCGCCAGCGTGCGGCCGCAGACCCCGGCCTACCAGAACGTCTCCATCGCGATCTCGCACACCCTCTCCCCGCCCGCCGGCATCCACCCGGAGAAGGACGTGGCCGACCTCCGCGGGCAGATCCGGGACGCCCTCGGTTCGAAGGGGCTGATTCCGTGACACCGCCCGTTCCCGGGCCACCGCCCGCTCCCGGGTCACCGTCCGTTCCCGGGTCACCGCCCGCTGAGGCCGCTGCCGGGGCCGCCGCCGGGCCGGGACCGGCCGGGCCCTCGCGCGGCGCCCGCCAGGAGAGCCGGCTGGGCCTGCTGCTGTGCGCCCCCGCCGTGATCGTGATGCTCGCCGTCACGGCCTACCCGATCGGCTACGCCGTCTACCTGTCCCTGCAGCGCTACGACCTGCGCTTCCCGGCCCAGGCGCACTGGGTCGGGCTCGCCAACTACGGCGCGGTGCTGACCTCGCCGTTCTGGTGGCAGGCGCTCGGCGTCACGGTGCTGATCACCGCCGTGTCGGTGGCCGTCGAGCTGGTGCTCGGCCTGGCGCTCGCCCTGGTGATGCACCGTACGGTCTTCGGGCGGGGGACGGTGCGCACGGCGGTGCTGGTGCCGTACGGGATCGTCACCGTCGTCGCGGCCTACTCCTGGCAGTACGCGTGGACCCCGGGCACCGGCTACCTGGCCGCCCTGCTGCCGGAGGGCAGCGCCCCGCTGACGGAGCAGTGGCAGGCCGTCGGTCTGATCATCCTCGCGGAGGTGTGGAAGACCACCCCGTTCATGGCGCTGCTGCTGCTCGCGGGCCTGGCCCTCGTCCCGGACGAGACGGTCCGGGCGGCGATGGTGGACGGCGCGAGCTCCGGGCAGCGGCTGCGGCTGGTGATCCTGCCGCTGATGAAGCCCGCGATCCTGGTCGCGCTGCTCTTCCGGACCCTGGACGCCTTCCGGATCTTCGACAACATCTACGTGCTGACCAGCGGCTCCAACGGCACCGGCTCGGTGTCGATCCTCGGCTACGACAACCTCTTCACCGCGCTCAACCTGGGCATCGGCTCGGCGATCTCGGTGCTGATCTTCGTCTGCGTGGCGCTCATCGCGCTGGTCTTCGTCAAGCTGTTCGGCGCGGCCACGCCCGGCGCGGAACCGGAGCGGCGATGAGCGGCCGGCCCGCCCGGGCCCTGACCGGCTGGGGCATCGCCAACCTGGTGGTCGTGCTCTACGCGCTCTTCCCGGTGTGGTGGATCGTGGCGCTGTCCTTCAAGGACCCGAGCCCCCTCTCCGACGGCGCCTTCGTACCCCGCCGGTGGACCCTGGCCAACTACCGCGGCATCTTCCAGACCTCGGAGTTCACCCGCGCCCTGGTCAACTCGATCGGCATCGCGCTGATCGCCACCACCGTCGCCGTCGCGCTCGGCACCATGGCCGCGTACGCGGTGGCCCGGCTGCGCTTCCCCGGCAAGCGGCTGCTGATCGGCGTGTCCCTGCTGATCGCGATGTTCCCGCCGATCTCGCTCGTCTCGCCGCTGTTCGGCATCGAGCGGGCGCTGGGCCTGTTCGACACCTGGCCCGGGCTGATCATCCCGTACATGACCTTCTCGCTGCCGCTGGCGATCTACACGCTCTCGGCGTTCTTCCGGGAGATCCCCTGGGACCTGGAGAAGGCGGCCAAGGTGGACGGCGCCACGCCGTGGCAGGCGTTCCGGCTGGTCATCGCGCCGCTGGCGGCGCCGGGGGTGTTCACCACCGGCATCCTGGTCTTCATCTTCTGCTGGAACGACTTCCTGTTCGCCATCTCGCTGACCTCCACCACCTCGGCCCGGACGGTACCGGCCGCGATCGCCTTCTTCACCGGGAGCTCCCAGTTCGAGCAGCCGACCGGCTCGATCGCGGCGGCCGCGGTGATCATCACGATCCCGATCGTGCTCTTCGTGCTGCTGTTCCAGCGCCGCATCGTCGCCGGGCTCACCGCCGGCGCCGTCAAGGGCTGAGCCCGACATCGAGTCTTCCCAGGATGGGTTTCCCAGGAAGAGCCCGCCCCACCCGGCGGGCCAGGAAGGCGGACCGTGGCCGAGATCGTCCTCGACGGCATCACCAAGCGCTACCCCGACGGCGCCCTCGCCGTCCGCCACATCGACCTCACCATCGCCGACGGCGAGTTCGTGATCCTGGTCGGCCCCTCCGGCTGCGGCAAGTCCACCACGCTCAACATGATCGCCGGGCTGGAGGACATCACCGAGGGCACCCTGCGGATCGCCGGGGAGGTGGTCAACGACCGCGCCCCCAAGGACCGCGACATCGCCATGGTCTTCCAGAGCTACGCCCTCTACCCGCACATGAGCGTGCGCGACAACATGGGCTTCGCGCTGCGCCTGGCCAAGGTCGACAAGGCGACCATCGCCGCCAAGGTCGAGGAGGCCGCCCGCGTCCTGGACCTCACCCGGCACCTCGACCGCAAGCCCGCCCACCTCTCCGGGGGGCAGCGCCAGCGGGTCGCGATGGGCCGGGCGATCGTCCGCGACCCCAAGGTCTTCCTGATGGACGAGCCGCTGTCCAACCTGGACGCCAAGCTCCGGGTGCAGATGCGCACCCAGATCGCCGCCCTCCAGCGCCGCCTGGGCACCACCACCGTCTACGTCACCCACGACCAGGTCGAGGCGATGACGCTCGGCGACCGGGTGGTGGTGATGCGCTCCGGCGTCGTCCAGCAGGTCGGCTCGCCGCAGCAACTGTACGACGAGCCGGTGAACCTCTTCGTCGCCGGGTTCATCGGCTCGCCCGGCATGAACTTCCTCGGCGCCGCGCTGGAGCACGGCGCCCTGCGCACCTCGCTGGGCGACCTGCCGCTGGACGACCGCACCCGGCGCGCTCTGGAGGGCGCGGACGCGCCGCGCGAACTGGTCGTCGGCATCCGCCCCGAGGACTTCGAGGACGCCGCCCTGGTCGAGGGGCACGCCGGAGGGGTCACCGTCACCGTGACCGTCGAGGTCCGGGAGTCGGTCGGCTCGGACGTCTACGTCCACTTCGCGGAGGAGGGCGGACCGGCGGCGGCCCGGGGCCCCGGCGGCCTCGCCGGACTGGCGGAACTCGCCGAACTGGCCGAGCTGGCCGAACTCGCCGCCGACTCGGGCCGGGCCGACACCGGCATGCGGGAGCACCGGGTGGTCGCCCGGCTGAACCCCGCCACCCGGGCCGCCGAGGGCGGCCCGCTGGACCTGCGGGTGGACACGGCGCGCATCCACGTCTTCGACCCCCGCACCGGGGCCAACCTGACCCACCCGGAACGTTCGTAGCGTGGTACGGAAGGCCCAACCCCCGGCCGGCCCGCGGTGTGCCTGACCGTTGCCGTACCGGACCCGACTTACATTGCCCGGTTATGGGAGAAAATGTCGGAATCAGTCGCCGATCGGTGCTCAAGGCCGTCCCCGTAGCCGTCCTCGCGGCCGGCTCCGGCGGAATCCTCGCCCGGCCCGCGGCGGCGGCCGCCGCCTTCCCGCAGCCCGTCGTCCGGCGCGCCCGGTCGGCCTCCGGCGGGCCGGCGGCGGTGCTCGACCAGACACTCGACGTACGGTTCACGACGCTCTCCGTCCCGGGCTACGGGACGGTCACCACGCGCACCTACAACGGGACCATCCCCGGGCCGACCCTGCGGGCGCGCGCCGGGGACGTGCTGTGGCTGACCCAGGTCAACGGGCTGCCGCCGAACCCGGTCGAGCCGGCCGGCCCGGCCGGGATGTCTGGGATGCCCGGGATGTCAGGCCCGGCGCACCACGGCGGCCACAACCGGCCGCACCGCGTGAACACCTTCAACCTGCACACCCACGGCCTGCACGTCTCGCCGTCCGGGCGTTCCGACAACATCCTGCGGGAGTTCCCGCCGCGCACCGCCGACGAGGCCGCGGCCGGCGCCCCGGAGCCGCGGTACCTGACCACCGTCCAGATCCCAACCGACCATCCGGCCGGGACCTACTGGTACCACCCGCACGCGCACGGGGCCACCGCCGAACAGATCGCCGGAGGGATGGCCGGGGTCATCGTCATCGAGGGCGACGTCGACGAGGTGCCGCAGATCAAGGCCGCCGCCGACCTGGTCGTCTGCATCAACGAACTCCGGCTCAAGGGCGGCAGGGTCCCCGACTTCACCTCCGGCGACGCCCTGGCCGCCGTCCCGCCCACCTTCACCGTCAACGGCGAGGTCAACCCCGTCCTCGTGCTGCGCCCCGGCGAGGTCCAGCGCTGGCGCCTGGTCGCGGCGACCGCGTTCACCGCCCTCTCGCTCCAGGTCACCGGTGGGGAACGGAAGTTGACGCTGCATCAGATCGCCATGGACGGCGTGACCTTCCCCGCGCCGGTCGCCACCGAGGTGGTCCCGCTGGGTGTGGGCAACCGCGCCGACGTGCTGGTCCGGGGCGGCGAGGCCGGGACGTACGAACTGCGGGCCAAGGGCGTGCCCGTCCCGCTGATGACGATCGAGGTGGCGGGGGAGGCCGTCCAGCCGCCCATGGAGCTGCCGACCTCGCTGCCGCAGGGCATGCCGTTCCTCGACGAGAAGGACATCGCCAACCCCGGCGGCGACCGCAGGGTGGTCTTCCACGTCGACCCGAAGGTCTTCGCCCAGCCGTTCCCCAACGCCTACCGCGTCCTCGGCAGCCACCCGACCCCCGCGGCCGACCCCGGCGGCGACCTCACCCGCGACCCCGCCTACGGCCTGTTCGACCCCGAGTACGTCAACCACACCCTGGAACTCGGCGCCGTCGAACGGTGGACCATCCACACCGACGAGACCATGCCGACCTTCCACCACCCCTTCCACCTGCACACCAACCACGTCCTCGTCACCCACCGCAACGGGGAACGGCTCGACCCGCCGGTGTGGCAGGACACCGTCGACCTGACCGGCGGCAAGCCGGGCGACACCGTCACCCTCCTGGTCAAGTACGAGGACTTCACCGGCCGCACCGTTCTGCACTGCCACCAGCTGCAGCACGAGGACCTCGGGATGATGCAGCTGGTCGAGTACGTCCGGCCGCGACGGCCGGAGCCGGCCGGATGGCCGGGGTGGCCCCAGCAGCCCGGGTGGCCGGGGTGGCCTGGCCGGCCTCGTCCGCTCGATCACTGAGCGCTGCCGGGCGCCGGCGGCGGCGGTGCAGGAAAGCTCCTGGAACGTGCGTTCGGAACCGGATCCCGGGGTAGACCAGTCGTACAGCGGCCGTGCGATTCCGGCTGCTCCAGCACCTCGGGCGGTGCCGCCGGGGCCGGTGCCACCGGGGCCGCGCCCGCAGTGGCCGGGCACGGGTCCCGGGGGAGAAGTCCGTGACACGCCGCACGAGGTGCGGGCCGTACGTGGCGCCGGGCGCTCACCCCGGCGCCCAGGAGCGATCACGTGTCCGTCCACCTGGAAACAGCCGGCTGGGAAGCGGCCCCCTCGGGCCTGCCGCCCGACCTCCCGCGACGGCCCACGGCGGCCGAACTCCGCCGCATGGGGAAGTCCGAGGCGCGGGAGCTGAGCGACGCGCTGTTCGAGCGGCTGGCCGGGCTGGCCCGCGAGAGCCGCGCCTACAGCTACGTCCGCGGCACGATCATCGAGCTCAACATGCCGCTGGTGCGCTTCATCGCCGCCCGCTACCGGCACCGGGCCGAGGACATGGAGGACATCCTCCAGGTCGGCACGATCGGCCTGATCAAGGCCGTCGACGGCTACGACCCGCGGCGCGGCGTCGAGTTCGTCACCTACGCGATCCCCACCATCACCGGCGAGATCAAGCGGTTCTTCCGCGACACCTCCTGGCCGGTGCGCGTCCCGCGCAGCATGCAGGAGCTGTACCTGTCCGTCGCCCGCGACTCCGACCGCCTGGAGCAGGAGCTCGGCCGGCTGCCACGGCCCGAGGAGATCGCCGAGGACCTGCACCTCACCGTCGAACAGGCCACGGAGGGGCTGCTGGCGGGCCGGGTCTACCGCCCCAACTCCCTGGACGCGCTGCGCGACCAGGACACCGACGAGACCGGCAGCGCCCTGCTCGACCGGCTCGGCGGCTGCGACCCCGGCATCGAACTCGCCGACTTCCGCACCGCCGTCCGCCCGCTGCTGGCCCGGTTGCCCGAGCGTGAGCAGACCGTCCTCAAGCTGCGGTTCTGGGACGGGTGCACCCAGTCCCGGATAGCGGAC
>NZ_LFVW01001344.1:0-814 GCF_001182915.1 Kitasatospora sp. MY 5-36 | reverse complement strand
AGGCCGTCGGCCCGGAGGCGGTCCGGGCGCTGCAGGGCGTCCTGGACGCCGCCCAGGCCGCCCTCGCCGACGAGCGCGAGCGGGTGGACGCCGCCGCCCGCGCCGCCATGCGCGGCGCCACCTCCCGGATCCAGACCCTGCTGTACCAGATCCAGAGCCTGGTCCAGCAGCTCCAGCACGAGAACGACGACCCCCGGCTGCTGGAGGTCGACTTCCGCAACGAGGTCGCGCTGCGCCGGATCCAGACCATCGCGGTGCTCTGCGAGGCCTGGCCGGGCCTGGCCCGCACCGACTCGCCGCTCGCCGAGGTGGTCGTCGGCGCGCTCTCCCGGGTGCCCGGCTACGCCCGGATCAAGGTCGCCAATCACCTGCGCGAGCAGCGCCTCGCCGTGGTCGCCCGGGCCGCCGAGCCGATCGCCGTCACCATCGCCGAGCTGCTCGCCAACGCCACCGCCTGCTCCCACCCGGAGACCGACGTCCCGGTCACCGTCCAGCAGGGCGGCCGCGGCGCGCTGGTGATCATCGACGACAGCGGCATCGGCATGGACGAGGACCAGCTGCGCCGCGCCCGCCGGCTGCTGGCCGGCCCGCCCGACATGCTGCTCACCGAGCTCGGCAACCCGCCCAAGACCGGCTTCGCGGTGATCGGCAAGCTGGCCCGCCAGTACGGCTTCTCCTGTCACATCGAGCCCTCGCCGTACGGCGGCATGCGGACCATCCTGCGCATCCCGGCCGCGCTGGTGACCGTCGTGGACGACGAGCAGCCGCTGTCGGTGCTCCCCCCGCTGCCGCTGCGGGCCGGCTCCGGCCCGGC
>NZ_LFVW01001343.1:0-826 GCF_001182915.1 Kitasatospora sp. MY 5-36 | reverse complement strand
CGGGGCGGCCGGCGGAGCGGTCGGGAGCTGGATGGTCCGGTCCATCGGGGCCGGCGGTACGGGCGGTGCGGCCGCCGCCACCGGGGCGGCGGGCGCGGGGGCCGGGGAGTCGTCGACGGTGACGCCGAAGTCGGTGGCGATGCCCGCGAGGCCGTCGGCGTAGCCCTGGCCGACCGCGCGCACCTTCCAGGCGCCGCCCCGCTGGTAGACCTCGACCACGATGAGCGCGGTCTCCAGGCCCAGCCGGGGCGGGGTGAAGGTGACCAGCACCTCGCCGGTGTCGGCGTCGCGGACGGTGGCGGTGGGCTCCGTCCCGGCGAAGGTGGAGACCTGGTCGGCGGGGCTCGCGGTGACCACGATCTTGGTGATCCCGGCCGGGACGGCCCGGGTGTCGACGGTGATCGCGTCGGGGGTGCCGGCGGAGGCCGGGCGGTGGCTGACGCCGGGGCCGTTCGGGGCGTTGAAGAAGACGAAGTCGTCGTCCGAGCGGACCTTTCCGGCATCGGTCAGCAGCAGGCCGGAGACGTCCAGCGCCTTGGGCGCGGTGACCTCGACGGTCACTCGCGCGGCGGTCAGCGGTGCGTTGCCGCCTTGGGTCAGGACGGTGGGCACGGACTCCTCCTCGGGTGCGGAACGGCGGCCCGGCCGGGGCCGTTGGGGGCGCCGGGCCGGGTGCTGCCCACAGTAACGAACGAGGGTGCGGGGATGCGCCCGTCCGGCGGGCCCGGCTGTCGGATCGTCGGACGATCGTCCGCTGCGGGCCGTCGGCGGCTCAGCGGGCCGCGGCGGTCGGGGTCGCGGCCGGGGTGGGCGCCGGTGCGGCGAG
>NZ_LFVW01001342.1:0-830 GCF_001182915.1 Kitasatospora sp. MY 5-36 | reverse complement strand
TGGGTGGATGAGGAGTGGGAGCCGGCGGCGGGCGCGGCATGCGGGTCGTCCGGAGCCTGGCCGAGCTCCCCGGCGAACTGGCCGCCGCCCGCGCGGAGGCGGCCAAGGCCTTCGGCTCGGACGAGGTGTTCTGCGAGCGCTACCTGCCCGCCGGGCGGCACGTCGAGGTCCAGCTGCTGGCCGACGCCCACGGCACCGTCTGGGCGGTCGGCGACCGGGACTGCTCGCTGCAGCGGCGGCACCAGAAGGTGATCGAGGAGGCCCCGGCCCCCGGCCTGCCGCCGGAGGTCCGCGCCGAGCTGCACGCGGCGGCCCGCGCCGCGGCCCGGGCGATCGGCTACACGGGCGCCGGCACCGCCGAGTTCCTGCTCGCCGGGGACGGCCGGTTCTTCTTCCTGGAGATGAACACCCGCCTCCAGGTCGAACACCCGGTCACCGAGGCCGTCACCGGCCTGGACCTGGTGGCCCTGCAACTCGCCGTCGCCGAGGGCGCGGAGCTGCCGCCCGACCCCCCGGCCCCCGCCGGCCACGCGATCGAGGCCCGGCTCTACGCCGAGGACCCGGCCAGGGACTGGCAGCCCGCCACCGGCACCCTGCACCGGTTCGAACTGACGCTCCCGTACCAGGAGTTCACGTGTACCGGAGCGGGCTCCGGCGCCGGCCTCCGGCTGGACTCCGGCGTGGAGTCCGGCAGCGAGATCACCCCGCACTACGACGCGATGCTCGCCAAGGTGATCGCCTGGGGGCCCACCCGCGCGGCCGCCGCCCGCCGGCTCGCCGACGCGCTCGCCCGCGCCCGCGTCCACGGCCCGGCCACCAACCAGGAGCTG
>NZ_LFVW01001341.1:0-836 GCF_001182915.1 Kitasatospora sp. MY 5-36 | reverse complement strand
GACCGCCGCCGGTCCACACCGCGCCGCCTTCCCCGGCCGCACCCCCGGTCGTCGGGACCACCCCGGTGATCGGCCGCCCCGAGGCGCACCCGGTGGAGGCCCGACGGCGGGAGAACGCGGCGGTCCCCGCCGACCCGACCCTCGCCTGGGGCGCGGTCCCGGTCGCGACCGCCCACGCGATGGCCCTCCAACTCGCCCTGCGCGCCCGGGGCGGAGCCCAGCCGGAGGATCCGGCGTTCCGGCCGCGCAGCATCGCCGACAGCCGTCCGTACGGCCTGCCGGGCGGGCTCGCACCGGTCGACCCGGAGCACCAGGCCGAACTCGAACGCCGCGCCCCCCGGGACGCGGACGGCCTGCCCGTCCGCCACCCCGACCCGGCCGCCGGCGGCTGGGCGGAGGCCGTCAACGACGGCGGCCACCGCGAACCGGGCCGGGCCAACAACAGCCTGGAGATCGCCCTCTCGGCGGTCGAGTGCTACACCGGCCGCCCCACCTGCGCGGCCCCGCGCATCCCCACCGAGGGCGACGCCGGCGAACGGGGGGGCCGCGACCGCGCCGAACGCGAACTCGGCGCCCCCTTCCGGGACCTGGGCGACGGCGCCCCGGCCTTCGACCGCCTCGCCGACGACCTCCGCCGCGCCGGCCACGGCTCCCAGGCGGTGCTCCTCACCCTCGACGCCTACGGCCGCCCGCACGCCTGGAACGCCGTCAACCACCAGGACGCCGTCACCTACCTCGACCACCAGCTCGCCCGCCAGGCCCCCACCCCCCTCCACCCCGCCACCCACGGCCTCTGGGCCATCGCCCTCACCCCCGAAGGCCGCCCCCTCCCCCTC
>NZ_LFVW01001340.1:0-841 GCF_001182915.1 Kitasatospora sp. MY 5-36 | reverse complement strand
CCGGCGTCGGCCAGCACGCGGCAGGCGTTGTCGGCGCGCGGCCCGGCGGCGCAGACCACGGCGATCTCGCCCTGCCCGGCGGCCTCGCGCAGCGCGGGCAGGGCGCGGTCGAGCTGGTCGAGCGGGACGTTCAGGGCGCCGGGGATGTGGCCGGCGGCGTACTCGCCGGGGGAGCGGACGTCGATGAGGGTGAGCAGGCCGAGGCGGGGCTGGAGCTGCTCGACGGTCAGCGGCGTGGTCATGGCGGTGGGGGTCCTCTCGTATGGGGGTGTCGGTGGTGGTGCGGGGAGGTGGGGGGAGGCTCGGGGGCAGCTCGCCGTCGTGATCAGCTCACCGTGGTGATGAGCATCAGCGCGGCGACGGCGAGCAGGGCGACGGCGAAGGCCTTCTGGAGGGTGCGCCCGCTGAGCTTGTCGGCCAGCCGCTTGCCGTCCCAGGCGCCGAGGATCGCCGCCCCGGTGAAGGGGGCGGCCACGGCCCAGTCGATCGCCCCGGCCGAGCCGAGGCGGGGGATCAGGGCGGCGAGCGAGTTGGCGGTGATGACCAGCAGGCTGGTGCCGACGGCCTCGGCCATGGTGAAGGCGAGCACCGAGACCAGGGCCGGTACGGCGAGGAAGCCGCCGCCGACGCCGAGCAGTCCGGTGACGGCGCCGAGCCCGGCGCCCGCCGCCGTGGAGCGGCCGACTCCGGCGGCGGAACGTTCCTGCGCATCCTTCGCGGGCGGCCTCAGCATCCGCCAGGCCGCGAGCGCCGCCAGCACCGAGAAGGCACCGGTCAGCAGCGCGCCCGGCAGATGGGCGGACAGCGCCCCGGCGGCCATGGCGGCGGGCAGTCCGGCGGC
>NZ_LFVW01001339.1:0-841 GCF_001182915.1 Kitasatospora sp. MY 5-36 | reverse complement strand
CGCGGACCGGCCCCGCCGCGGGCCGCGCCGCCGCGCTCGGGCGCCCGGATCAGCGGGGCGACCGCCGTCCGGCTCAGCGCGTGGCAGAACGGCACCAGCACCGCCATCGCGATCGGCGCCAGCAGCAGCACCACGGCGACGGCCAGCGCGAAGCCGCCGATCACGTCGGTCGGGTAGTGGACGCCCATGAACATCCGGCAGAAGCCCTGGAGCAGCGCCAGCCCGCCGGCGATCCAGCCCAGCCTGCGGTTCACCAGGAACAGCGCCACCGCGACGCCCATCGTCATGGTTGAGTGGTCGCTGACGAAGGAGTGGGTGCCGGCCTTGCCGTCCACCAGCACCAGCAGCCCCGGATGGTCGACGAAGGGGCGCGGGCGGTTCACGATCGCGGCGATCGGCAGGTTCGCCAGCTCGGCGACCGCCACCGAGAGCGGCACCCAGAGCAGCCCGGCCGTCGCCACCGGCGCGTCCGGACGGCGCCTGGCCTGGAGCCAGGCCACCAGGCCCAGCATCGCCAGGCCGATCAGGATGCCGTACTCGCCGATCCACGAGACCAGGTGGTCAAGCCACTGCGGGGAGCGCTTGGCCAGGCCGTTGACGGCGTAGAGCAGGTCGAGGTCGGGGTTGGTCGTGTCGGCAAGCGGCGTCGACACGCCGCACCTCCTTCTGGTCCACTGCACCTGTACGTTCCCGCCGGGGCCGGCCCGGCGCCGAAAGCTGACGGGGGGCCACCGGACCCAACGTCATCGCCGGGACACAGCGTTCCATGGAAACACGCGGTTATGTAAACGTGACTCAGCGTCCACAGCGCGCACACGGGCAGCGTCAGAAACGGCGGCGT
>NZ_LFVW01001338.1:0-843 GCF_001182915.1 Kitasatospora sp. MY 5-36 | reverse complement strand
CGGGCGGCGGGGGAGCTCGGGTCCGGACCGGCGTACCGGTGGCCCGGGGCGCCCGCCAGCAGCAGGGCGGCCAGCCGGCGGCCGTGCGCGGCGCTCAGCACGGCGATGCCCCGGCCGGCGGCGGCCTGCTCGTTCTCGGTGTCGCGGTTCATGCCGACCCCGCTCCACAGGCCCCAGGAGATCGTCCAGGCCGGGGTGCCGGTCTCCCGGCGCAGCCGCTCGACGGTGCTCTCCAGGTAGCGGTTGGCGGCGGCGTACCCGGTGGAGCCGACCGCCTCCTGGAGGCCGATCATCGAGGAGAAGGCGACGAACTGGGCGCCGGGGCGCTGTCGGACCAGCTCGATGAGGTGGTCGGTGCCCTCGGCCTTGGTCCGGACGGCCTCGCGCCAGTCCTCGGTACCGGTGTCGGCGAGGAGCGTGAGCCGGTAGCCGCCGGCCAGGTGGAGCACGCCGTCCAGCGGTGCCTGCCACTCCCGCTCGGCCTCGGCGAGCACCTCCGCCAGTTGCTGACGATTCGTCACATCGGCCTGGCGGTAGGTGACCTGACCGCCCTGGGCGGCCAGTCGGCGCAGCGCGGCCCGGCGTTCGGCCGCCTCGGCGGTCGGGGCGTCGAGGTCGCTGCGGCCGACGATCAGCAGCCGGGAGCCGTACTCGCGCAGCAGTCCGGGCAGCAGCTCGGCGGCGATCCCGCCGAGGCCGCCGGTGACGAGGTAGCGGGCGCCGGGGGTGAGCAGTGAGCAGCCGTCCCCGGCCGGTTCGGGGGCGGCCTCGGCCGGTGCCAGCCGGGGGACCCAGGGGCGGCCGGCGCGCCAGGCGGACTCGGGCTCGGGGCGGGGGTCGGCG
>NZ_LFVW01001337.1:0-847 GCF_001182915.1 Kitasatospora sp. MY 5-36 | reverse complement strand
CCGGCGGTGCGCGCCCGGATCGCCGCCGTCACCGACGCGGACGCCCGCCGCGCCCAGGCCTACCCGCAGCGGGCCGAGGCCCAGCGCGCCCGGCTCGGCCTGCCGCTGCTGCCGACCACCACCATCGGCTCCTTCCCGCAGACCACCGAACTGCGCGTCGCCCGGGCCGACCTGACGGCGGGTCGGATCGACGGTGCCGCGTACCAGGAGCGGATGGAGGCCGAGGTCCGCGAGGTCATCGCGTACCAGGAGAAGGCCGGCCTGGACGTCCTGGTGCACGGCGAGCCCGAGCGCAACGACATGGTCCAGTACTTCGCCGAGCAGCTCACCGGCTACCTGGCCACCCGGCACGGCTGGGTGCAGTCCTACGGCACCCGGTACGTGCGCCCGCCGGTCCTCGCCGGGGACATCTCCCGGCCGCACCCGATGACCGTCGACTGGTTCCGCTACGCGCAGGGCCTGACCGACCGTCCGGTGAAGGGCATGCTGACCGGCCCGGTCACCATGCTCGCCTGGTCCTTCGTCCGCGACGACCAGCCGCTCGCCGACACCGCCCGCCAGGTCGCCCTCGCCCTGCGCGACGAGGTCGTCGACCTGGAGGCCGGGGGCGCCGCCGTCGTCCAGGTCGACGAGCCGGCCCTGCGCGAGACCCTCCCGCTGCGGGCCGCCGCCCGCCCGGCGTACCTGGACTGGGCCACCGAGGCCTTCCGCCTGGCCACCTCCGGCGTCCGCGCCGACACCCAGATCCACACCCACATGTGCTACGCCGAGTTCGGCGCCATCATGACGGCGATCGACGACCTCGACGCCGACGTCATCCATACCTTTCTTCGTGGGATCGTTCTGG
>NZ_LFVW01001336.1:0-855 GCF_001182915.1 Kitasatospora sp. MY 5-36 | reverse complement strand
GGCCCCGGCCCACACCGCGACCGCCGACACCGCCGCGACCGCCGACAACCCCGCCGCGCCCGCCGCGCCCGTGCCGCGCCTGCACTGGGACGGGCCCTGCGCCCAGGGCTTCGAGTGCGCCACCGCCGCCGTGCCGACGGACTACCGCGACCCGCGGGGAACACCCCTGGACCTGGCCCTGATCCGCCACCGCGCCACCGACCCGGCCCACCGCATCGGCTCGCTGTTCTTCAACCCCGGCGGCCCGGGCATCCCCGGCACCGCGGCCCTGCCCGCCGTCTACGGCCTCTTCCCCGAACAGGTCCGCCGGCGCTTCGACATCGTCAGCTTCGACCCGCGCGGCACCGGCGCCTCCACCACCCTCCACTGCTTCCCCGACCCCGCCGCCGAACAGGACCTCCTCGACGGCCTGCCCGCCGGCTTCCCGACCGCCGCCGACCAGCAGGCGGCCTGGACCCGCGCCTACACCGGCCTCGCCCGCCACTGCGCCGACAACGACACCACCGGCCTGCTCGCCCACCTGTCCACCGCCGACACCGCCCGCGACCTCGACGTGCTGCGCCAGGCCGTCGGCGACCGGCGCCTCACCTACTGGGGCACCTCGTACGGGACCCTGCTCGGCGCCGTCTACGCCAACCTGTTCCCCGACCGGGTACGCGCGATGGTCCTGGACAGCGCCCTGGACCCGCGCGCCTGGTCCACCGGCCGCACCCCCCGGCAGCGCGCCCTGCCCCCGTTCCTGCGCACCGGCAGCGACCTCGCCTCCGCCCGCACCCTGGACGCCTTCCTCGAACGCTGCGCCGCGGCCGGCCCCGCGGCGTGCGCGTTCGCGGCGGGCGACGCGGACGCGACCCG
>NZ_LFVW01001335.1:0-861 GCF_001182915.1 Kitasatospora sp. MY 5-36 | reverse complement strand
TGCGGACGGCCTGACTACACTGCCCCGCCATGGACCCCGCCGCCGTTCCCGGTCCAGAGCGCGGCGCCGAGCGCCGCCGTCGGCGCGGGCGGGCTCGGAGCCGCGCCGCGCGGACGGATCCTGGTCATCGAGGGCGGGTACGGAACGTCCGGCCGCCGCACCTGGGGCCGCGGCGGACCGACCCAGGCACCCGTGCTCTCGGCGATGCTCGCCGCCGTCTCGCCGCAGGTGCTGCTCGCCGCGGACGCGGTGGACGCCGTCCACCTCCCCGGCGCCGGGGACCCGCACACCGTCCTCGCCCACCTGCGCGCCGCCTCCCGGCACCCCGGACCGCTGCTGATCCACCTGGGCGGCCACGTCGTCGCCGACAAGCGTGGCGGGCAGCTCCAGCTGACCCTGCGCGACGCCAAGCAGGACGGCCTCCCCTGGCAGGCCGTCGCCGCCGAGCTGAGCCACCGTCCGGCCGAGTGGCAGACCCTCGTCATCGCCGACCTGAGCGCCGACCAGAACGCCTGGCCGTACCTCCAGGGCACCGTCTCGCCGCTCAGCGAGGGGATCCCGCTCTGGGCGGTGGTCAGCCCGGACCCGGAACAGATCGGCACCTTCACCCGCGCCCTGATCGAGGCGCTGCACGGCGGGCGGCCCGGCGCGGGCGAGGTGCTCGCGCCGGAGCAGCTGCGTCAGCAGGTGTACTCGGTGCTGCGGCCGGATGTGGTCATCCTGGCCACGCACGCCCCGGACCGGCCGTTCTTCCGCAACACCGCCCGTCGCGGCGAGGGCCTGCCGGCCGAGGTGGCGCCGCTGCCGACCGCCGGTACGGCGCCCTCCGACGCGCCGCCGCCCCCGGTGGCGCCGACGGCG
>NZ_LFVW01000132.1:0-15661 GCF_001182915.1 Kitasatospora sp. MY 5-36 | reverse complement strand
GGCGTCTCCCAGATGCACGTCTCCCGGCTGCTCAGCGCCACCCTGGCCTGGCTGCGCGAGGAACTGGAGGACCGGGACGCGCCCGGGTGGGGCGGCGGGGAGCCGGAGGCCGTCGCTTCCGGGGGCGGGCTTGACGGCGGGCCCGGGAGCGGTTCCGGCGGCGGGCGCGAGGGCACCGGCTGAGGCGGTGAGGCGGGCCGACGTGCGGGGCGGGGACCCGGGGTGCGGTTTCGCTGCGTGATCGGCGCATACTTTCCGTAAACACACGGAGGTGCTCATGCCCATGGTGGATGTCGCTGCCCTCGGCCGACTGGTCGCGGAGTACGAGGCCCTGTCCCCGTCGAGCTCGCCGGAGGCCCGGCAGCGGTTGCGCGACGTCTGCTACACGATCGGCATCTACACGGGCGAGGCCGACGCCGTCCGCGCGGTCGCCCGGGCCCGCATGCTGCTGGCCCGTCAGGGCCCGGCCGACGGCGGCGGGGCGACGGCCGGAGCCCCGGCGACCGACCGGGCCAGGGCGGCGCTCCTCGCCGAACTCGGCGACCTCGCGGCCCGCGAGCGGGTACGGGCCGCGCCCCTCCCCAGCCTGCACGACGTGGTGCAGCTGACCAGGGTCACCGTCCCGGACTGTGTGGGCGCCGCCGTGAGCACCTGGCACGACGACGGCTCGGTCGAGACCTTCGCGGCGACCCCGTCCTACCTGCTCGCCCTCGAACGCGCCCAGAGCGGGGCGGACGCCGGCCCGCTGCCCCGGCTCCGCCGCCAGGGCGAGGGCCAGATCGTCGTCCGGCTCGACCCCGGACGGCCGGACCGGTTCGCCGACCGCGCCCGGCGCTGCGGCGTACGGGCCGTGGCCGGCGCGCACCTGCGCACCCACCCGCACGGCTGCACCGTGTTCAGCGCCTACCTGCGCACCCCGGTCGACCCCGGCACACCGGCCCTCGGGCTGGTGGAGGTGCTCGCCCTCCAGGCGTCGGCCGCCCTCGACCGCTTCGCGCTGTCCCGGGCCGTGGCCGACCTGCTCGACCGCCGGCACGCCACCGGCCTGGCCATCGGCCTCACCGCCGAGCGGTTCGACGTCACCCCGCACGCAGCGCTGAGCCTGCTGGTCGGAGCCGCCCAGCGACTGGGCACCGACCTCGCCACGGTGGCCCGGCACCTCGCCGACGGCGACCGGCCGCGCACCGCGCCCGGCGAGCGGAACGGCTCGTAGCGCGGGCGGGGGACGGTCGCGCGGGCGCGGGACGGTTGCGCCGGTGCCGGACGGTTGCGCCGGTGCCGGACGGGCAGGCGTACAGGAAGGGGGGCGGAAGGCGTGCAGACGGGCGCGCGCAGACGGGCGGGAAGGCCCCGGCCGCGCCGTACGAGGAGGTCGTCATGAGCATGGTGAAGGAATCCGTGGACGTGGCCGTCCCCCTGCACGCCGCCTACAACCAGTGGACGCTCGCCGAGGAGTTCCCGCGCTTCATGGAGGGCGTCGACTCGGTGAGCCGGCTCGACAGCCGCCACAACCACTGGCAGACCAGCATCGACGGCGTCACCCGCGAGTTCGACACCGAGATCGTCGACCAGGAACCGGAGGAGCTGATCGCCTGGCGGGGCATGGACGGCGAGGCCGAGCGGAAGGAGGTGGTGACCTTCCGGCGGCTCGACCCGGGCCACACCCGGGTCACCCTCGCCGTCGACCTCCGGCCCGCGGGCCCGGGGGAGAAGGCCGCCGACGTCCGGGGCGAGGTCGACCGGCGGGTGAAGGGGGACCTGAGGCGGTTCAAGGAGTACGTCGAGGAACGCGCGCGGGGGAGGGGCGGGGCGGGGTGAGCCGGCTCCGGCGGCCCGTGCGGCGTCCGGCGGCCCGCGGCGGCCTCGTCAGCCCGCGTCGGCCATCGCGTCGGCCCGCGCGTCGGCCATCGCGTCGGCCATCGCGTCGGCCATCGCGTCGGCTCGGCGGAGGCCGCTCCAGTGCGCGAACGCGGCCACCGAGCCCAGCGCGGGCAGCGCCGCCGCTGCGAAGATCCCGAACAGGTACTCGCCCGACAGCGCGGTGAACGCCAGCAGCAGCACCTGCACCCCGGCCGTCGCCGCCAGGAGCCTCCAGCCGGGCCGCGGGCGCCAGACCCCGCGCACCGCCAACGCGTTGATCCCGGCCATCGCGAACCCGGCGGCCCCCATCACGTACGGCACCCACTGCGGCTTCGGCGCCACCTCGTCCTCGAACCCGATGCCGTTGTAGAACAACGGGACCGCGATGCAGAAGAACATCACCACCGCCACCGTCTCCAGGATCAGCAGCACGGTCGTCGCAGCCCGCGACAGCCAGGAGAGAGCGGTCATGGTGGGGAGCCTTCCGGGAGTTCGGTGTTCTGTACTGCGACGCCCGGGGAGCCCGAACCGCAGCGGTCCATCGCCACTGGAGGCATGGCACGACCGCGCGACGGGCATGTCCCATGACGCCGCCCGACCCGGCGGCCTCGGCACCGCAGCATAGTCAAGAAATGGCAAAGGCTGTAGTGCGGTGCAGGTCGGAGGGCGTCCTCCCCGCAGGCACGGGGGCAGCCACTGAAGGGGACGGTTCGGCCGCCGATGCCGAAATCCGGTCAACTCGGCCGCCCAGGCGCAGGAGTTCGTCCGGATCGCGGGCGTGCGGCGACGGCTGCTCCTAGGCTCGTCCGGACACCGTGGCGTGAGGGGGAGTGCCGTGGCCCGTAGGCCTGTTCGGCGACGTCGGTCGACCGTCGCCCGCCGGTTGAAGCAGAACACGCCGCTGCTGGGGGCGGCCGCGCTGGTCGCGGTCGTGCTGGGCACGCTGGTGGTCCAGTGGCTGGCCCAACACCTGCTGCTGGTCGCCGCGTTCCTCATCGTCGGCGCGGGAGCGGGCGCCGCCGTGCTGCGCTCGCGGGCGCGGGCCAGGCAGCGGGAACTGGACGCGCGGACCGCCCGACTGCGGCACATCGGGCCGTTCCTGGCGATGACCCCGAAGGCCTTCGAGCACGCGCTGGCCGACCTGTGCCGCCGGGACGGCTGCACGAAGGTGAAGGTGGTCGGCGGGGCCGGCGACCTCGCGGCGGACGTCCTCGCCACCACCCCCGCCGGGCAGCGCATCCTCATCCAGGCCAAGCGGTACGGGCCGAGGACGTTCGTCGGCTCCCAGGACGTCCAGAAGGTCAACGGCACCTACCGCGATGTGCACCACTGCGACCTGGCCGCCGTGGTGACGACCAGTTCCTTCACCAAGGCCGCCGCCGCGTTCTGCGCCCAGGTCGGCATCCGCGCCGTCGACCAGCGGGCGCTCGCCCTGTGGGCGGACGGGCGGGGCGGGGCACCCTGGGTGTGAGTCACCGGGGCTCGGGTTCGAGGCCTGCCGGGGAGAGCGGGAGGCGGCGCTGCCGATCGACCTCGTTGACCAGGACCGTGAGTTCGTCACCGACCCGGACCATCCCTGACGGAGCTCCCTCGGGGGGCGAGGCGAGATCCCGCTGAGGGACCACACGTCGAAACTGTGCTCAGAGCTGTCGGCGGCCGCGAGCTTCGACGCCGTCGCGCTTTCCTCGATCACGCCAAGCACGCTTCGCTGTTGAGTGCTCCTCAGTGTCGTCGGTGAGCTGGGGGCGGGCTGGGGCGGGGTGGGGCCAGCCCCACCCCTGGCCGGGGTGCAGGTGGATTCTGCCGTCGCGCCGCCGTCCCTAGCGTTGATCGCGTGCCGTCCGAGGTTGCGGGCGGGCGTGTGATGCGGGGAGGGCGAGGTGTACGGAACGGTGCGCGCGGGGCAGGGACTCCGGTGTTGCGGCTGTCGGGGTTGCGCAAGCGGTTCGGGGCGCGGTGGCGTTGGGAGGTCGGTCTTCGCGCCGGCCAATCGGGGCTGGTTCCTGGCCCGGTACCTGCCGTCGGCGGTCGGGTTCGTGCTGAGGGCGTGCCGACTGACTCGCGGTCAGCGGGGGGTGGTGCCCGGGGGGACGTCCGAGCGGACGGCTGCGATCATGAACGGCGCGTACGACCGAATCCGACCGGAGGCCCCCGTGAGCAGCCCGCAGACCCAAGCCGCCCGTGAGCCGGACGCCGTCGAACGGGGCCGCGGTGCCGCCCGTGAGCTGCGCGGCGCCGTACGGGCGCTCGGGCGGCTCGCCGCCTTCACGCTGCTGATACCGGTCGGGGTGGGGCTGACGACGGTCTTCCTGCTGTCGTTCGTGATCTGGGGCTGCCTCGGGATCTTCCCGTTCTTCCCGACCGCCACCCGGATGGTCCGCTCCGCCGCCGGAGCCGCCCGGTGGGCGGCCGGCCACTGGTCGCAGGTGCCCGTACCGCCGCCGTACCGGCCGCGCCCGGCCCTGGAACGCACCCTCCACGGCTGGTACTGGACCGGCCACGACTACCACCGGAACCGCTGGTTCGCCGGCATGTCCCTCGACGTCCGCTGGCTCTGGACCGACCCGGCGACCTGGCGCGACGTCCTCTGGGTGCTCGCCGACCCGCTGGTCGGCGGCGGCATCGCGGCCCTGCCCATGCTGCTGGTCGGCGCCGGCCTGTACGGGGTGGTCCAGGCGCCGTTGCCGTACGACCTGCCGTTCGGCGGCCCGGTCGCGCTGTTCCTCGGCCTCCTCGGCCCGGTGTCGATCGCCGCCGGACTCGCCCTCGCCCGGCCCGCGCTGCGCCTGCACGGCCGGTGGACCCGCGCCCTCCTCGGCCCCACCGAACGCTCCCGGCTCGCCCGGCGGGTCGAGCAGCTCACCGAGATCCGGCTGGACGCCACCGAGGCCCAGGCCGCCGAACTGCGCCGGATCGAACGGGACCTGCACGACGGCGCGCAGGCCCGACTGGTCGCGGTGAGCCTGCGCCTCGGCGCGGTCGCGGCACTGGTCGACCGCGACCCGGGCCAGGCGAAGCAGGTGGCGACGGACGCCCAGGAGAACGTCACCCAGGCGCTCCAGGAACTGCGCGACCTGGTCCGCGGCATCCACCCGCCGGTGCTCGCCGAACGCGGCCTCGCCGAAGGCGTACGGGCGCTGGCGCTGGACGTCCCGCTGAAGGTCGAGGTCCGGGCCGAACTGCCCGGACGGGCCGAGGCGCCGGTGGAGTCGGCGGTCTACTTCGCCGTCAGCGAGGCGCTCACCAACGCCGTCAAGCACGGCGAAGCCCGGCACGCCACCGTGCACCTCACCCACGCCGCCGGACTGCTCCGCGCCGAAGTCACCGACGACGGCCGCGGCGGCGCCGACCCCGACGGGGGCAGCGGCCTGCGGGGCATCCGGCGCAGACTGGCCGCGTTCGACGGTACGCTCACGCTGACCAGCCCCCCGGGGGGTCCGACCAGGCTGATCATGGAGCTACCGTGCGTGTTGTCCTCGCCGAGGACCTCGTCCTGCTGAGGGACGGCCTCTCCCTGCTGCTCAGTGCCCACGGGCACGAGATCGTCGCAGCGGTGGAGAGCGGCCCCGAACTGGCCGCCGCCATCGCCGAACACCGCCCCGACATCGCGGTGGTCGACGTCCGCCTGCCCCCCACGTACACCGACGAGGGACTCCAGGTCGCGCTCGCCGCCCGCCGCGAACGGCCCGGCCTGCCGGTCCTCGTCCTCTCCCAGCACGTCGAACAGCTCTACGCCCGGGAGCTGATCGCCGACGGCACCGGTGGCGTCGGCTACCTCCTCAAGGACCGCGTCTCCAAGGCCGACCAGTTCGTCGACGCCGTCCACACCGTCGCCGCCGGCGGCACCGTGATGGACCCCCAGGTCATCTCCCGCCTCCTCGCCCGCAACGCCGACGACCAGCCCCTCGCCCTCCTCACCCCCCGCGAACGCGACGTCCTCGCCATGATGGCCGAAGGCCGCTCCAACGCCGCCATCGCCCAACGGCTGCACTTCAGCGAGGGCGCCGTCAGCAAGCACACCTCCAACATCTTCGCCAAGCTCAACCTCGGCGCCTCCGACGACGACAACCGCCGCGTCCTCGCCGTCCTCGCCTACCTCGACGGGACGCGCACGCCCTGAGGCGGCGTGCGACGCCCACGTGCCCGGAGTCTCTGTCACGCAGGGGACCGATGTGCCCGCGATGGTGGTCATTTAGGAGTACATGGCGAATGTACTGAACATTCTCCTGACTCCCCATCAGGTGTAAGATGCGGCAACCATGGTTCCGCGCCGAGAGCAATACCAATGGGGGCAGGCATGGCTCGCCGATGGGAAGCCGATCCTTCCGCTTCATTGCAGAAACGCCTCGGGAAATCCGCCAAGGAACTGGGATCGTCCGACGGAAAGGACGAATGCCCGGACATCTGGCAGCTCTCGAACGGCGATGTCGCCGTCATCGGTCGCGATCTCACGGAGGACTACCGCGGTCGGCTCCCCGAAGGCGTCGTCCTGGGCCCGGGTGAGCGGCTCGTCGTCATCCCCGGCCTCATGGTGAGCACGGCGAAGGCGGACATCCCGGATGCCTGATCGGAACGCCCCCGAGCTGCGGCCCGAGTGGGGCGAGCTCCTCGCCCGGGACGACTACAAGCGTGACTTCCGCGAGCGGGACGCGCTGATCCGCGGCCGGGACTCATGGAAGTTGGAGCGACGCCAGTACTTCGAGGAGCAGGGCAGTCCGAGCTGGGATGCTGCCCGGCGCGGCGACTGGGGCGAGGCGCTGCGACTCCTGGAGGACCGGCGCCCGGCGCTGCTCGCGATCGGGCGGGAGGACGCGGCGCGGCGGTCCTTCTTCCACCGGGTGCGGGTGGTCGAGCGGCCGTGGACGGACTACCTGCGCTGGCAGCTGCACTCGCTGCGGATCCGAGCCGAATGCGGGGAGCGCGTCCGTATGGTCGACGCCGTGGAACTGGCCGATTCCGAGGAATTCGGACAGCTGCCGGAAATCGTCGTTCTCGGCGGCCGTACGCTCTATCAGGTGCGGTATTCGGAGGCGGGAATTCCGGCCGGTGCGATCAGGTACACCGATCCCGATCTCGTCCTCCGATGGGAGGGATATCTCGCGGATCTCCACAGGGTGGGCGAGGACGTTCTGGCGTACTTCGAACGTGAAGCCGCACACCTCCTCCCACCCGCATAGGAAACGGAGCGCAGTGGCAGACGAGCACGTCGGGTCCACCGGCGACCCCGGAAGCACGCGCTCCACCGTGTCCGGGTCCTCCGCCCAGGACGTGGTCCAGGCCAGGGACGTCAGCGGAGGCATCCACTTCCACGGCGGACCCGACCGGCCGAACAGCACCCCGACTCCGCGCCAACTGCCCGCCGACGTACGCGGCTTCGTCAACCGTACGGTCGAACTCCAGCAGTTGAACGACGCCTTGGCCGGCGATGCCCCGAACCCCGCCGCCGCTGCCGTCGTCGTCATCGCCGGAACCGCCGGCGCGGGGAAGACTTCGCTCGCCCTGCACTGGGCCCACCAGGCCCGGCACCGCTTCCCCGACGGCCAGTTGTACGTCAACCTCCGCGGCTACGATCCGGGCCGGCCCGTCACCGCCCAGGAGGCCCTCCACCGCTTCCTGACCTCCCTCGGCGTCGCCGTTCAGGCCGTCCCGCCCGATCCCGACGCGGCGGCCGCCCTCTACCGCTCGCTCCTCGCCGAGCGCCGCGTCCTGGTGGTCCTCGACAACGCCGCCAGCGCGCAGCAGGTCCGGCCGCTCCTGCCCGGCAGTGCCGGAAGCCTCGTCCTGGTCACCAGCCGCAGCCGGCTGTCCGGCCTCGCCGTACGCGACGGCGCCCGCCGGCTCACCCTGCGGACCCTGCCCGAGGCTGAGGCCGTCGCCCTGCTGCGGGCCGTCACGGCCGGGCACCGGTCCGAGGACGACCCGGCGAAGCTCACCGAACTGGCCCGTCTCTGCGCCCAACTGCCGCTGGCCCTGCGCATCGCGGCCGAGCGCGCCGCCAGCCTGCCGCACATGGGTCTGGACGACCTGATCAACGACCTCCGCGACGAGTCCGCGCTCTGGGACGCCCTCAGCGTGGGCGACGACGAGGACGCCGACGCCGTCCGCACGGTCTTCGCCTGGTCCTACCGGGCCCTGCCCGACCCGGTCGCCCGCCTGTTCCGGCTCCTCGGCCTCCACCCCGGCCCCGACTTCGGGCTCCACGCCGCGGCCGCCCTCGCCCACCTCACCCCCAGCCGGACCCGGCAACTCCTCGACTCCCTCGTGGGTGCCCACCTCGTCGAGCAGAGCGCACCCGACCGCTACCAGTTCCACGACCTCCTACGTGCCTACGCCACCGATCAGGCCCAGCACGAAGAGACCCCCGCACAGCGCCAGGCCGCCCTGCGCCGGGTGCTCGACTGGTACCTGCACACCGCCGACGCTGCTCAGCAGTGGCTGCGGCCGGCCGAGGCCCGGCTACCGCTCGACCCGGTGTCCGACGGAGTCCGGCCGGCGGCCTTCGCCGACTACAACGCCGCCGTGGACTGGGCCGAACGCGAACGCGTCAACCTCCTTCAGGCCGTCCACGCCGCCTCCGCCGCGGGCGAGGACCGGCGGACCTGGCAGCTGGCCGCCGTCCTCTGGAACGCCCAGGCACCCTCCGCCCCCGGGGCGGACTGGCTCCCGGCAGGCCGGCTCGGGCTGGCGGCCGCCGAACGCCTGGACGACACCGCGGCCCGCGCCCTGCTGCTCACCGACCTCGGCATGGGGCACACCCGGGTCAACTCCCTCGGCGACAGCCTGGACTGCCACCGCAGAGCCCTGGCGCTCTGGCGCGAACGCGGCGACGCGCTCGACGAGGCGCACTCGCTCAATCTGCTGGGACTCGTCCACCTGCACGGCCGTCAACTGGACGACGCCGCACAGTACTTCGAGCAGGCCCTCACCGCCTTCCGGTCATTGGGCGAGGCCCGGTGGGAGGCCACCACGCTCGCCAACCTCGCCAGCACCCACTACCGCGCCGGACGCCTCCCCGAGGCCGCGACCGCCGTCGGGCAGGCGCTGGCCGCCCACCGCGCGCTGAAGAACCAGCGGGGGGAGGGAAACGCCCTGCGCCTGCTGAGCGACATCCGACGCGAGGCCGGCGACCAGGCCGGCGCAATCGCCTCCGCGCACGCGGCACTCGACATCGCCCTGAACCTCCGCGACCACCGCCTGGAGGGCTTCTGGCTCCTCACCCTCGGCGACGCCCAGCGGGCCGACGGCCAATCCGCCGACGCCCTCGACTCCTACCAGCGCGCCGCTGTCCTCCACCGCCGCCTCGGCGACCGCAGCCGCGAGGCCCTCGCCTGGTACGGCGCGGGTGAGACCTACCGCGGCCTCGACCGTCACACCGAGGCCGCCGCCTTCCTCCGCCGGGCCGCCACCGCCCACCACGAACTCGGCGACCGCTGGCACGAGGCGCTCGCCCTCGACGCCCTGGCGGCGACGGTGTCCGCGGAGGAGCCGGAGGCCGCCCGGCGGCACCGGACGGAGGCGCTCGCACTGCTGGACGGGTACGAGGATGCGCGGGCGGTCGCGGCGCGGGAACGGATCGCGCGGCGGGCCGAGGCGGACTGACCGCGGCTGTGGCGGGTCGTGGGTGCAGGGGGCCGCCATGGCCGCTGGTGGTTCGGGGGTCGGTGGAAGCCGGTGCGGGTTTGGTGTGCGAGCGCCTCGGCGGTGGCTCGGCGGTCAGGCGGCGAAGGCGGCGAGGAGCTTGTCGGTGAGGCGGTCGAGGTAGTCGGGGGCGGTCGCCGTGTGGACGACGGCGAGGCGCCAGTACAGCGGGCCGGCGAGGAGGTCGAGGGCGAGTTCGCGGTCGAGGTCGGCGGGGAGTTCACCGCGGTCGACCGCTCGTTCCAGTAGGTCCGTGGCCTTGCTGCGGCGGGGGTCGCGGACGGCGGTCAGCAGCACCTGTGCGAGTTCGGGGGTGCGGACGGCTTCGGCGAGCAGGTCGGGGATGATCTTCGCCGGGAGCGGGTGGCGCAGCGCGTCCGCGGTCGCGGTGAGGAAGGCGAGGACGTCGCCGCGCAGGGTGCCGGTGTCCTTGATCTCGGAGGCGTCCACGGCCACGGCGCGGATCAGGGCGACGGTCATGTCGAGCTTGGACGGCCAGCGGCGGTAGATGGCGGCCTTGCCCGCCCCGGCCCGCTTGGCGACCGTCTCCAGGGAGAGCCGGGCGTAGCCGACGGCCGCCAGTTCCTCGAAGAAGGCGGCCGCGATCGCCTCGGTCACGGAGTCCTGGAGCACCGGCCCGCCGGGTGTCCGGCGTGCGGGGGGCGTGGCGGCGTCGGGGGCCGCGGAGGTGTCGGAGGCCGGCCGAGGCGCGGGGGTGCTGGGCATGCACCGAACCTACATCAGGCGGAACGCTTGCGTCTCGACTGGGTGAGGGCTAGCGTCATAGACGAGACGGAACGGTTCCGTCTCGCCAAGAGCTCGGGAGTGCACCATGCGATTCCTCTTCGAGGACGAGTCCTTCTCCTTCGAGACGCTCCGGGCGGCCGGATTCGCCGACTACGGCGGCGCCGACCTGGGCGAGGTCGTGGCCACCGCCCGGAACATCGGCGAGGGTGATGAGGAGGCCTGGCTGCGCGAGTGGAAGGCCACCGCGGAGCGCGTCCACGGCATCGGCAGCCGTGCCCTGGCGGCCGGGCACCGGGTCAGCGCCCGCGAGGCCCTGCTGCGCGCGTCGAACTACTACCGCACCGCCGAGTTCTACCGCCGCGACGACCCCGCGAACGACCCCGAGGCCAAGGGCCTGTCCGCCCTCTCGCGGGAGACCTTCGCCGCCGCGGCGGCCCTGATGGACACCCCCGTCGAGGCCGTGGCCATTCCCTACGGGGGCACGCACCTGCCCGGTTACCTGTTCCTCGTCGACGACTCCGGCGCCCGGCGCCCCACCGTCCTGTTCACCAGCGGCTTCGACTCGACGCTGGAGGAGGCGTACTTCGCCGTCGCCGCGGCCGCGCTGCGCCGCGGCTACAACGTCCTCGCCTACGACGGGCCGGGCCAGGGCGCGGTGCTGCGCGAGCAGCAGCTGGTCTTCCGGCCGGACTGGGAGGCCGTGGTGACCCCGGTGGTCGACTACGCGCTGACCCGCCCCGAGATCGCCGCCGACGGGCTGGTGCTGTTCGGGTACAGCCTCGGCGGCTACCTGGCCGCCCGCGCCGCCGCCCACGAACACCGCCTGGCCGCCCTGGTGTTGGACGACGGCGTCTACAACTACCGGGAGGCCCACGACCGGTTCCTGCCGCCGTTCCTGCGCGAGTGGATCGAGGCCGGCCGGGACGACCTCGTGGAGCCCGTCATGGGCCTGTTCATGCAGGTGAGCACCCAGGTTCGCTGGGCGCTGCGCAACGGGGTGTGGACGTTCGGCGCCGCGTCGGTGGCGGACTACATCCGCCGTACCGCCGACTACACCCTCGACGGCGTCGCCCGGCTCATCGACTGCCCCACCCTCGTCCTGGACGCCGAGAACGACCAGTTCTTCCGCGGCCAGCCCCAGCAGGTCCAGGCCGCGCTGACCTGCCCGCACACGCTCGTCACCCTGCCCGAAGCCGAGGGCGCGGGCGAGCACTGCCACATGGGCGCCATGTTCCGCCTCCACCAGGTGGCCTTCGACTGGCTGGACACCACCCTGGCCGGGGCCGCCCGGCCCGCGAGCTGACGGGGGTCGGACGGGAGGGCGTCACCGCTGGTGGGCGCCCGGGGAGGGAAGGCGGGTGGCGGTGTGCCCGGTCGCCCACGAACCGCGCGGGCGGTAGCGTCACCCTTGGTCGCCAGGGCGTTACGGTGCGCGCCCAGTGGAGGGCGCCGGCCGGGCCCTGGGGCAGGCCCGCCGTCCCTTCCGTCGACCCGACAGGAGTCGCCCCCATGGCCGTCCCCACCGACTTCGACCAGCGCGCCACCGGCTACAGCCTCCCGCACGCGTACTGGCTGGCCAAGGCCGCCGAACTCGCCTACCAGGACGAGGCCGCGATCGAGGAGCAGGCCCGCGCCTGGGGCTTCGACACCGTGCGCCACCACCAGACGCGCTTCACCCCGCCGTTCCCGCTGCAGGACACCCAGGCCTACACCATGGCCGGCGACAACATGATCGTCACCGCGTTCCGCGGCACCGAGCCCGCGCAGATCCGCGACTGGCTCACCGACTCCACCACCCCGCCCTGGCCGGGCCCCGCCCGGACGGGCTACGTCCACTACGGCTTCGCCGAGGCCCTCGAATCCGTCTACCCGGACGTCGCCAAGGCCCTCTCCGACCTGCGGACCGGCGACCAGACCGTGTGGTTCACCGGCCACAGCCTCGGCGGCGCCCTCGCCATGCTCGCCGCCGCCCGGCTCGACCTGGAGGAGCCGAGCCTGGCGGCCGACGGCGTCTACACCTACGGCCAGCCCCGGACCTGCGACCGGCTGCTCGCCGCCGCGTACGACAAGGGCCTGCGCGGGCGCACCTACCGCTTCGTGCACGGCAACGACATCGTCCCCGAGCTGCCCCCGGAGCCGGCCTTCACCCACGTCGAGGCGCTGTGCCACATCGACTCCGCGGGCCGCGTCCAGGAGAAGGTCGGGCTGGTCTCCGCGCTGACCGACCGGGCCAAGGGCCTGGGCGCCGCGGCGTTCTCCCCGGACGGCGAGGGCATCCGCGACCACCTGATGCGCAGTTACCTCGCCGCGCTGGAGAAGGCCCTGGCCTGACCGGCGCGGGCTGGGGGGCTCGCGCCGGGGCGGGAGGGGCAGGACGGGCGCGGGCCCGGTGATCTTGGACGGATAGGCTGCCGTGAACTCAGGTCCTCGCGGTGAGGACGGAACTGATGAGGATCGGTGGTGTACGGACATGATGGGACCGGCGCATTCGCTGTCGGGTGCGGCCGCTTGGCTGGGGGTGGGCGCCGCGGCGGCCGGGATGGGGGAGCCGATGCCCTGGCCGGTCCTGCTCGCGGGGGCGCTGATCTGTGCGGGCGCGGCCCTGGCGCCGGACCTGGACCACAAGGCGGCGACGATATCCAGGGCGTTCGGGCCGGTGTCCCGGGCGCTCTGCGAGGTGATCGACAACCTCTCGTACGCGGTGTACAAGGCCACCCGCGGCAAGGGCGACCCGCGGCGCTCGGGTGGCCACCGGACGCTGACGCACACCTGGCTCTGGGCGGTGCTGTGCGGGGCGGGCGCGGCGGCGGTGGCCGTGTACGGCGGCCGCTGGGGCGTGCTGGTGGTGCTGTTCGTGCACATGGTGCTGGCGATCGAGGGACTGCTGTGGCGGCACGCCCGGGTCTCCAGCGACGTCCTGGTGTGGCTGCTGGGGGCGACCAGCGCGTGGATGCTCGCGGAGGTCCTCGACAAGCCCGGCAACGGCTCGCAGTGGCTGTTCGAGGAGCCCGGGCAGCAGTACCTCTGGATCGGGCTGCCGATCGCGCTCGGCGCGCTGGTGCACTGCCTGGGCGACGCGCTGACCGTCTCGGGCTGCCCGGTGCTGTGGCCGATCCCGATCGGGCGCCGGCGCTGGTACCCGATCGGGCCGCCGAAGGGCATGCGGTTCCGGGCCGGCAGCTGGGTGGAGATCAAGGTGCTGACCCCGGTGTTCATGGGGGTCGGCGGGGTGTGCGGGGCGGGGGCGCTCGGCTTCTTCGGCAACGGCTGAGGTCGATGGCCGGGGTCGACTGCCGAGGTCAACGGCTGGTGTCAACGGCTGAGGTCGGAGGTCGTCCGGCCGGGTGAGAGTCGGGGTGCCCTCGGCTGGGTAGGCATGGCCGGTGCGGGAGGCTGGGCCTCCGGCGCCGGGGGCGTGTCCGGTACTTCTCGCAGCCGTGGGAGCGTGGCAGATGACGTCCGTACCGGGAGAGGTGGCGATCGTCACCGGTGCCGCGAGCGGGATCGGCCGGGCGGCGGCGCTGCGGCTGGCCCGGGCGGGCTGGGCGGTCGCGGCGGTCGACGTCGACGCGGCCGGTCTGGACACGTTGGTGGAGCAGGTCCCGGGGGTGCGCCCGTACGTCTGCGACGTCACGGACTACGCGGCGGTCTCCGCCGTGGTCCGTGACGTCGGCCGCGAACTGGGCCCGCCCCGTCGGCTGGTGCACTGCGCGGCCGTCGGCGTGATGGGTCGGCTGCTCGATCAGGACCCGGCGGACACCCTGCGCCTGATGAACGTCGTGTACGGCGGCACGCTCCGTACGGTCCGGGCGGTGGTGCCGGTGATGGCGGCGCGGGGCGGGGGCCAGGTCGTGCTCTTCGGGTCCATCGCCGGCTGGGTGCCGGCGCCGATGGGCGGGGCGTACGGTGCGGCCAAGGCGGCGGTCCACTTCCTCGCCGAGACCGTCGCGGCCGAGCACCGGAAGGACCGGATCCAGGTCGTGTGCGTCTGCCCGCCCGCAGTGGAGACCCCGATGCTGGCGCGCCTTCGGACGGACACCCCCGAACTGATCGGTCAGCGCCGGGGGCTGAGCCCGGAGGAGGTGCTGGACTCGATGGACCGCGCCCTCGCGCGCGGTCGGCTGTGGGCCTTCCCCGGGCGTGGCACCCATGCGATCTGGACCGCCCGGCGGCTGGCGCCCCGCGTGGTCAGCGGCATCCTGGGCCGGGTCCTGGTCGGGAAGTAGCCGGGGCGCTGGTCGGGGGGTAACCGGGGTGCGGACGCCGGCGCGGCCGCTCAGCGGGCCGCGAGCAGGCCGTCCACCAGGGCGTCGAGGCCGTCCCGGTAGGTGTCCTGGGCGGTGAGCGGCGCCCAGCGGTCCGCGAGCCCGGCCAGGCGGGGGAGTTGCTCCGGGTCGAGGTCGGCGAAGACCTGCTGACGGTGGGTCGGGCGGTCGTCGGCGGGCCGTCGGCGGGCCGTCGACGTGCGGACCATGATCTCGCCGGCCGTGTAGTACCAGATGGCGCGGTAGCCCTGGACGGCCCGTTCCGGGGACAGGCCGCAGGCCACCAGGCCGTCGACGATCTGCTCGACGAACCAGAGCGAGTGGGCGGACATCAGGCTGTCCCCGGTCAGCACCTCCACGATCCACGGGCAGGCGGCGAGCGCCTCGTGGATGGCGGCCGCCGCGGCGACGACCCGTGCGCGCGGCTCGGCCGGGAGCGCGGTCGGTCGCAGTGTCCGCGCGGCGTAGTCGTCCAGCAGCAGGACGAGCAGCTCCTCCTTGTCGCGGACGTGGTGGTAGAGCGCCATCGGCGTGCTGCCGACCTCGGCGGCCAGGCGGCGCATGGTCAGCCGCTCGACGCCCTCCTCGTCCACGATCCGGCGGGCCGCCGTGACGACCTCCTCCCGGGAGATCCGGGGAGGCCGACCGGTGGCCTTGCGCCGCGCGGCGGGCTGCGCCGCGGCGGGCCGCGCTCCGGCCGACTGGGGGGTGGCGGACGGCGGGGTGGAGGGCTGCTGCATGCCCCCATCATCACCCGGGACTCGACAGTGGGGATCGCCCGGGGTTACTTTCTATACATGTACAAAAACTCACGGGGGCGCCCCGGCCGGGTGCTGGCGGCGGTGGCCGTCGCCCAGTTCGTCTTCGCCCTGGACATGTCGGTGGTCAACGTCGCCCTGCCCGCGATCCGGACCGACCTGGGATTCGCCCCGCTCGACCTCTCCTGGGTCGTGCACGTCTACGCGCTCACCTTCGGCGGGCTCCTGCTGCTCGGCGGCCGCGCGAGCGACCTGTACGGACGGCGCCGGCTGCTCCTGCTCGGCCTGGCCGTCTTCGGCCTCTGCTCGCTCGGCGGCGGGCTGGCCCAGGAACCCTGGCAGCTGGTCGCCGCCCGCGCCGGGCAGGGCGTGGGCGCCGCGGCGGCCGCCCCG
>NZ_LFVW01001334.1:0-862 GCF_001182915.1 Kitasatospora sp. MY 5-36 | reverse complement strand
CGGACGCGAGCGGCTCGACCAGCTTGGCCAGCCGCCGCAGCCCCCGGTGGGCGGCCATCCGGACGCTGCCGGCCCGCTTGCCGAGCACCCGGGCGGCGCTCTCCGCGTCCAGCTCCATGACCACCCGCAGCAGCACGGCCTCGGCCTGGTCGCGCGGCAGCCGGGAGATCAGGGCCAGCGCGTCGGCGGTGCCGACCGTGGCCAGCGCCGCCCGCGCCGTGTCGTCCCCCGCCGCCAGCTCGACCAGCTGCTCGAAGGGCAGGTCGGCGACCGGACGGCGGCGCCGGGCGCGCAGGTGGTCGAGGGCGCGGTGGCGGGCGATGGTGGCGGCCCAGCCGCGGAAGCCGTCCCCGTCGCCGGAGAAGCCGCGCAGGTCGCGGGCGATCTGCAGCCAGGCCTCGGAGGCGATGTCCTCGGCGTCCTGGGCACCCTCCGGCCGACCGCCGACCAGCACCCGCAGGTAGCGCAACAGGCCCGGCTGGACGGTCCGGAACAGCAGCCGGAACGCCTCCTCGTCCCCGCCCTGCGCGGCCCGCACCGCCTCCGTCAGATCAGGGGGAGCGGCGGCCGCCGGGCCCGGTGGCAGGCCGGCGGGTGGTACTGGTCCGGACCGGCCGACGGGGCCGTCGGTGCCCGCTCCGGGGCGCTCTGCACTCTGCACCCGCCACATGATGCGCCATTCGGGCGAACACTTCGGCTCCGGCCGAAGGACCGGTCCGGCCGGGGCCAAGGTCCCGAGGACTGCTGCCGTTCGCCCACGGCCCGAAGGGGCCCGCCCGGCCTACGTTGTCGGTAGGCGAAGCAGTCCGGGCCGCCGACGCCCCGGACGCCGGGTCCGCCGACGCACCCGGCCCGCCACCCG
>NZ_LFVW01001333.1:0-864 GCF_001182915.1 Kitasatospora sp. MY 5-36 | reverse complement strand
GTCCGACACGGCCACGCCGAGGCGTCCGGCCAGGGGGTCGTAGCAGGGGCGGGCGCGGGCCTCGGCGCTCAGCCGGGTGGCCTCGGTCAGGTTGCGGGGCGCGCTCGCGGGGCCGGGACCGGACTCCGCGAAGACGGTGAGGTCCTCGATCAGCGTGGCCACCGCGGGCGAGGCCAGCCGGACGTACCGGTGCCGGCCCTGCCGCTCCTCGGCCAGCAGCCCGCCCGCGATCAGCCGGGACAGGTGCTCGCTGGCCGTGGACGGCGCGACGCGCGCGTGCCGGGCCAGCTCACCGGCCGTCCAGGCACGGCCGTCGAGCAGGGCGGAGCAGATGGCGGCCCGGGTGGGGTCGGCGAGCAGGGCGGCGAGGGCGGCGAGCGTCATGCCTCCATGGTCGGGGCACGGCGGTGCGGGGATGCCCTGGTGCGGGGGACGGGGCGGTCGCGGCGGCGGGGCCGCGTGGGGGAGCGGAGCCGGGGACATGCCTCCAGGGTCGCCCCGGCACGGTTCGGCCGGGGCCGAAACGACCCGGGGCCACGATGACGGCATGAGCGAAACCACGGTGGTCCCCGGGGCGGCGACCACGACCTTCTCCCGCTACGACGATGTGACGGCGGCCCTGGCCGATCCCGCGCTGGTGCCGCTGCCCGCGGCGGCCCCCGCGCCTGGTGTGCCGGGCGGCGCCCCCGGCACGGTGGCCTGGCTGCGGTCCGCCGTCGCCCGGTTCAGCTCCGGGGAACCGCACGCCCGGCGCCGGGCGCTGGTGCTGGCCGACCTGGAGCGGCTGGACCCGGACCGGCTGCGGGTGGCCGCGGCCGGCGGCTTCGAGTCCGACGTCCGGCTGCGGGTCGTCCGGGTGCTCGC
>NZ_LFVW01001332.1:0-867 GCF_001182915.1 Kitasatospora sp. MY 5-36 | reverse complement strand
GGTCCCGCCCGCACGGCTGGGCGCCGGTCCCGAGGCCGGTGCCGGGCCCAAGCCCGCGAGCCCTGCGGCGCCGGTGCCGCCCGCGAGGTCGGGCGCCGAGGCCGGTGTCAGCGCCGGGCCCAAGCCCGCGAGTTCCGTTCCGGTGGTGCCGCCCGCGACGTCGGGTGCCGGTGCCGGGGCCAAGCCCGCGAGCCCCGCGCCGACGGTGCGGCCCGCGCAGCCGGGCGCCGGCGCCAATGGCGGTGCCAGTACCGGTGTCAGTGCCGGGGTCGCCGGCGCTGCGACGAACGGGGCACGGACCGGGCCGAAGTCCGAGGCTGCGCCCAGGTCCGCGAGCGCCGAGACGGCGGTGCTGCCCGTGCAGCCGGGCGCCGGTGTCGGCGCCGGAGTCGGTGTCAGTTCCAGGGCCACGGGCGCCGCGACGAACGGGGCGCGAACCGGACCGAAGCCCGCGTCCGGGCCCAAGCCCACGGTCGGAGCCAGGCCCCCGGCAGGGACCGGTATCGGGCCGGCGCCCCTGCCGTCCTCCGCCAAGGGCCCGACGGCACCCGTCGGCCCGGCGACCCCTGCGGGGCCCGTGGGTCCGGGGGACCCTGGGCCGCGCACCGGCCGGGTCTCCCGTCCGATGATCGCCGCGGCCGTCGCCGTCGGCCTGGTGCTGGTCGGCACCTCCGTGATGGTGACCCAGCGCAGCGGCAGCGACCCGCACGGACCGGCCCAGGCCGACGCCCCGCCCGCCAACGTCCCCGGCTTCGACGAGCACGGTGGCACCGCCGGCGGCGTCGCGCCCGACGGGCAGTCGGGCTCGGCGGCACCGCAGCCGGACGGTTCGGCCGCACCGGCGTCGGGGGACCAGGCGGCCTCGGC
>NZ_LFVW01001331.1:0-870 GCF_001182915.1 Kitasatospora sp. MY 5-36 | reverse complement strand
AGCCGGACCGCGTCCACCAGGGCCGCCGCCCGCTGCTCGCGGGCCGTGCGACCGTACGGACAAGGCCCGTGCCCGGGCTCCGGCGGCCCGCCGGGCGGCGGCACGCTCCGCAGCGGCCGGTGCTCCCGCGCACCGCCGCCCGGACCGGGCGATCCGCTCCGAAGGACCGTTCTGCGCAGACGGACCATCAGTACACACCTCCTCCAGCCACCGGCACCGGCGGCAGCACCTCGGTCAGGAAGCTCGCGCAGAAGCGCGCGAGAGGGCCGCCCTCCCGGCTTCCGGGCGGGACGCCCTTCACGACGTCCTGGGCCAGGCCCGGCTCCGGCTCCAGCTCCCCCGCCAGCGGCAACCGCAGCCCGCGGACGATCTGCCGGGCCGGGAGCCCGCCGGCCCGCACCGGCCGCACCACGGCCCGGACGTCCCCGAGCCGCATCCGGGCCGCCGCCGCGACCCGGTCGGCGGCGGCCACCGCGCGCAGCTCGGCCGACACCACCAGGAGCGCCAGGTCGGACTGCTCCAGCGCCTGCCCGGCGGCCGCGTCGAGGTGCCGGGGCACGTCGACCACCACCAGCCCGCCGCGCCGTCTGGAGGCGGCCAGCACGCTGCGCATGGCCTCCGGCGGCACCGTCAGGGTGTCGCCGCGGTCCCAGGACAGGCAGGACAGCGCGGAGAGCCGTTTGAGCGCGGGCAGCGCCCGGGCCAGCTCGGCCCCGCTGACCCGCCCGCGGGAGCCGGCCAGATCGGGCCAGCGCAGCCCGCTGACCCGCTCGCCGCCGAGCAGGATGTCGAGGCCCCCGCCCAGCGGATCGCCGTCCAGGAGCATCGTCCGCCGGCCCGCCCTCTCGTCCACCGTCGGCAGCCCCGTTC
>NZ_LFVW01001330.1:0-875 GCF_001182915.1 Kitasatospora sp. MY 5-36 | reverse complement strand
CGCCAGCTCACCGCCGCAGCCGCCGCGCTGCTGCTCGCCGCCGGTCTCGGCGGCTGCTCCGACGACCCGGGCCCCGCCCGCACCCCCGCCGCCGTGCCCGCCCTGGCCGAACCCACCGCCACCACCGGGGACGTCGGGCCGGTCGACCGCGCCGCCGTCCGGGACGGCGGCACGCTGCGCTGGGCCCTCGACCGCGTCCCGGCCACGCTGAACGTCTACCAGGGCGCGGCGACCGCCGACTCGGCGCTGCTCGCCCACGCGCTGTACCCCTCGCTGTTCCGGCCCGACGAGCACGGCCGGCTCGCCCCCGACCCGGACTACCTGGAGGGCGCCGAGTCCACCCCGCCCGGGCAGTCGCCGCAGGTGGTGACGTACCGGCTGAACCCGCGCGCCGTCTGGAGCGACGGCACCCCGGTCTCGGCCGCCGACCTCGACGCCCAGCGGACCGCGCTGTCCGGCCTGGACCCCGCGTACCGGGGCGGGCGGGCGGCCGGGTACGACGCCGTCGAGTCGGTCGCCCCGGGCGCCGACCCGCACGAGGTGCGGGTGACCTTCCGGCGGCCGTACGCGGAGTGGCGCTCGCTGTTCGGGCCGCTCTACCCGGCCGCCGAGACGGCCACCCCGGCCGACTTCGACCGGGCGCTGACCGGCGGCGACCGGCCGAGCGCCGGGCCGTACACCCTCTCCCGGTACGACGCCGAGGGCGGGACGGTCACCGTGGTGCGCAACCCGCTCTGGTGGGGCGAGCCGGCGAAGGCCGACCGGATCGACTTCCTCGCCTCGCCGCCCGAGCAGCGGCTGGACGCGCTGGACCAGGACCGGCTGGACGTCGCCCCGCTCACCGCGGCGGTGGACCGGGCGGTGCCCGCCCCGGC
>NZ_LFVW01001329.1:0-882 GCF_001182915.1 Kitasatospora sp. MY 5-36 | reverse complement strand
CCAGGCGGTGGCGCTCGGGGACAGCGGCAGTGCCGGGCCTCTGCTGCGCCGGCTGCTGGACGAGCCGGACCTGGACCCGCGCCGGCGCGGGCGGGCGGCGCTGGCGCTGGCGCGGATCGCCGCCGACGGGGTGGACTCGCTGGCGAGCGCCGCGACGCTGACCGCGATCATCGCCGATCCGCGGCTGCCTGTGCCCGACCGGGGCGAGATCCGGCTGTCGCTGGGCTTCCTGATGGCCGTGCACGGCGGGGACCGGGCCGGTTTCGACCGGATCGAGGAGTCCCTGGAGGAGCTGGAGCAGCGCCCGGACCGGGCGGCCCGGGCGATGGTGGCGCTGGCCATGAACGAGCGCGACGGCGCCGGCGAGCGCGCCTGGCAGTGGCTGGAGCGGGCCGAGCGGGTCCTGGCGGCGAGCCCGGACGAGGAGGTGGCGGCGGCCGTACGGGCCACCCGGCTGACCTTCCTGGCCCGCGAGGGCGACCCGTCGGTGTGGGAGCGGCTGGAGGCGCTGCCGCGCAGCTCGGAGCGGCCGGAGATCGTCCGGCAGACCACCCGGGCGCTGTACAACGTGGGCGAGATCGCCGTCGAGCTGGGCCATGACCGGCGGGCCGCGCGGCTGTTGGAGGAGAGCCGGCGGCTGGCCCGGCAGGCGGCGATCCCGTACCTGGAGTGCTACAGCCGGATCGCGCTGGCGCGGCTGGACGGGCTGGCCGGGCGGTGGGAGGGGCTGGAGGAGCGGCTGGCGGCGCTGGGCGCCGAGTTCCCGGACCTCGCGATGGCCGGCATCGAGCAGGCGCTGCTGCTGGGCCGGCTGGCGGCGGCGCGCGGGCAGCTCGCGGTGGCGTACGCCCGGTTCGCGGAGGCGGAGCCGTACGGGGAGCG
>NZ_LFVW01001328.1:0-882 GCF_001182915.1 Kitasatospora sp. MY 5-36 | reverse complement strand
GCGGGCCCGCGGCCCGGTGCTGGCGGCCGCGCTGCGCCGGCTCGGGGTGACCGGGGCGGACGGGACCGTCGAGCGGATCGGCGCGGCCCCGCTGCTCGGCGGCGGCGTGCCGGTCGGCGAGGTGCGGGCGGCGTTCTAGGACCAGCCCGCGGCGTCGGAGGCCACCCGTCGGGGTGCGGGCGGACCCGGGTCGGTGCACGGTGGACCGGGGGGCGTCCGTACAGCTGAGGGAGTCCGCCATGACCGACCATGTGTACCGGGTGACCGAGATCGTCGGGTCCTCGGCCGAGAGCGTCGACGCCGCGATCCGCAACGGGGTGGAGCGGGCCTCCCGGACGCTGCGCAACCTCGACTGGTTCGAGGTCTCGCAGGTCCGGGGCCACCTGGAGGACGGCCGGATCAAGCACTACCAGGTGTGCATCAAGGTCGGCTTCCGCCTGGAGGACTGAGCGCCGGCGACGCGCTCAGCGCTCCGGCAGCACCAGCGGCACCCCGGTGCGCGGGTGCGCCAGCACCTCGACGGGGTGCCCGTACACCTCGCTGAGCAGCGGCGCCCGCAGCACCTCGGCGACCGGCCCGTCCGCGACCGTCGCCCCGCCCGTCAGCAGGACCACCCGGTCCGCGTAGGCCGCCGCCAGGGACAGGTCGTGCAGCACCACGACCACCCCGTCCCCGGCCGCGGCCCGGGCCCGGGCGACCCGCAGCACCAGCTCCTGGTGGCGCAGGTCGAGGGCGGCGGTCGGCTCGTCCAGCAGGAGCAGCGGGGTGCGCTGGGCCAGCACCCGGGCCAGCGCCACCCGGGCCCGCTCGCCGCCGGACAGGGCGGTGAACGGGCGCCCGGCGAAGGCGGTGGACTCGGTGGCCGCCATCGCCTCGGCCACG
>NZ_LFVW01001327.1:0-884 GCF_001182915.1 Kitasatospora sp. MY 5-36 | reverse complement strand
GCAGCTCCAGCTCCGCGTCCCACAACTCACCCGGTTCCACGGTGCCCGGCACCACCGGACTGTGGACCACCGGCGCCACGGACTGGTCCACCGGACGGGAACGCCCGAAGAGGTTCTTCCAGCGTGACGGGGCCGAGGCCTTGACCTTGGTCCACAAGTCATTCAGGCCCCCCTGCACCTCGTGCAGGGCCCCGAGCGCGGCGGCCAGTTGCTCCTGCTCCTCCGGTAGCAGACGCTCCAGCCCGTTCGGCGGCTCGGCCACCTGCGCGGTCGCGACCCTGTCCCGTTCGCCCCCGTAGGCCCGGTGCAGCCGCTGCCTCAGGTTCAGAGCCAGGAGATAGGCATCCACCAGCCTCTGGCCGAGCGCCGCCGGCAGCACCCGCGCCGTGATCAGCTCCTCCAGCCGCTCGCCGGTGCTGAGCCGCCACGGCGTCTCCGGCTTCGCCACCGCCCGGTACGCCGCATACAGGTGCCGTGTGGCGACTGTCAGTTGGCGCATCAAGCCGGTCTTGACGTTGACGCTGTTCACCTGCGCCAGAGTCTCCGGACGCGGGAGGCCGGCGAGCGACTCCCGCAGGGCGGCCCACTCCACCTCGGCGTCGCCGCGCCCGCTCCGCTCCTGGGCGAACCTCCGGAAGAGCTCCCGCTGGCCCTCGTGCGACGTGAAGGCGGCGAGGGCGCCGGTGAGCGGCGCCAGCTCGATCAGCCGGGTGTCGTGCATGACACCGTGCTTGGGCGTCAGCTCGTCCGCCGAAGCGGCGAGCGCGTGCTCCAGCACGGCCTCCGGGTCGAAGACCGCCAGATTGGGGTTGAACCACATGATGTCGGCCTGGAACGGCGCCGCCGCCGACCCGTTCACCGGCAGGAACTGGCGGGCCAGGTCC
>NZ_LFVW01001326.1:0-886 GCF_001182915.1 Kitasatospora sp. MY 5-36 | reverse complement strand
CGGTCGGCGTGCCGGTGGCCGTGGCGGTGGGGCTCGCGCTCGGGCTGCCGGTGGGGCCGCCGGTCGGGCCCGTGCTCGGCGAGGAGGTGGCGGACGGCGTGGCGGTGGCCGTCGCGGTCGGCGGCACGGTCGGCGGGGTCGTGGCCGGGCTCTGCTTCAGCAGCAGCGACAGCGGGTCCATGTCCGCCCCCGCCGGGTAGAAGCCGGCGAAGGCCCGGGCGCCCTGCTCGGTCAGCTTGGCCGCGGCGGGCGTCCCGTTGGTGGTGTCCCGCGCGACGGTGAACGTCACCAGCGGCACGTCGTCCCGGCGGGTGACGTCGGCGGCGCCCACCGACTCCTTGGAGGCGGTGTCGGCGGTCAGCGTGCCGGTGGTGCCGGAGGTGGTGATCCGCAGGTCGCTGAGCGCGACGTCCAGCGCGCCGTGGTGGGCGGTGAAGTGCACGCCGCCGGTGAAGGAGGAGCTGAGCGCGTGCGTGGTGAGGTCGTACGCCGCGTTCGCCAGGCCGAAGTGGAAGGTGCCGTCGGCGTTGCGGGTCGCGCCGCCGGTCAGCTCGATCGCGCCGCCCTGGGAGGCCGGGCCCTCGATGTAGCTGCGGAAGCTGGCCTTCACACCCCAGTCCAGCGCTCCGGTGTCGTACGTGACGCTGCTCGGGCCGCCCGCGCCGAAAGCCAGTGCGGGGGCGCCGAGGGCGGTCAGGCCGAGGCCGGCGGTGGCGGCCGCGAGGGCGGCCAGCCGGGTGCGGTTGCGGGACATGCTGGGTACTCCGTTCGGATGGGGGGAGGGAGCGGGGGGACGCTCCCGGAGGGGTCAGGCCGCGTCGTCGGCGTCGGGCCCGGCGGCGGGGGCCCCGGCCGCGGCGGCCGCCCGGCGGCGGCGGACGAGCAG
>NZ_LFVW01001325.1:0-890 GCF_001182915.1 Kitasatospora sp. MY 5-36 | reverse complement strand
AGCCGGAGGCCGCCGCCCGCCTCGCCGGGCTCTGCGACCACCTGCCGCTCGCCCTGCGGATCGCCGCCGCCCGCCTGGCCGACCGGCCGGACCGGACGATCGCCGGGCTGGTCGCCGAACTCGCCGACGAACGGACCAGGCTGGCCGTCCTGGACGCCGACGGCACGCTCTCCGTCGCGGGCCGGCTCGGGCTGACCCACCGCCGGCTCTCCGAACCCGCGGCCGAACTGCTCACCGCCCTGGCCGCCCACCCCGGCCGCGAGGTGGACACCCCGGCGGGCGCCGCGCTGCTCGGCAGCGACACCGCGACCGCCCACCGGGTACTCGGCGAGCTGGCCTCCCACCACCTGCTCACCGGCACCGCCCCCGGCCGCCACGCCCGTACCGACCTGGTCCGGCTGTACGGCGCCGGGCTGCTCGCCGAACGGCCCGAACAGCACCGGCGGCTGCTGCGCGACCGCCTGGCCGACCACTACCTCACGGCCCTCGGGCACTGCGGGTCCTTCCTCGACCCCGGCCAGGAGGACACCGCCCCGCCCGCCGGTCCGGCGCAGCCCCTCCCGGCCGTCGGCGACATCCGCACCGCGCTCGACTGGTTCGACGCCGAGGAGCCGGCGGTCTCCGCGCTGGTCGCGTCCCCCGACACCGATCCGGCCCGGGCCTGGCGGCTCGCGCTGACCTGCGGCTCGCTCTACTACGGCGCCAGCCGCTTCACCGACTGGCTCGCCAGCGCCCGGCTGGGGCAGGCCGCGGCCGAACGGTGCGGCGACCCGGTCGCGGTCGCGCTGCTGCTCAACTGCCGGGCGCAGGCCCTGGTCGCGCTGGAACGCCGGCAGGAGTCCGCGGAGGCGGCCCGGAAGGCGGTCGCCGCGGCCGAGTCCGCCACCGGG
>NZ_LFVW01000131.1:0-275 GCF_001182915.1 Kitasatospora sp. MY 5-36 | reverse complement strand
GGTCGGCGCGGCCGGGGCGGGGACGGCCGGGACGGCGCCCGCACCGGGGGTGGCCGAGGAGGTGACGGCCGGGGCGGAGGCGGGAGCGGAGGCGGCGACGGAGGCCCCGCCCTCGGTCGGGCCGCAGGCGGTGACACCGACGGCGGCGACAATGGCCAGCGGGACGATCTTCGCAATACGGGCGATAACGGACGCGTTCATGTGACAGTCCCCCCAAGGACATGGTGATGGTGGTGATCGGATGAGCGGGCGCCTACTGTCACGCCCCGAGGAGT
>NZ_LFVW01001324.1:0-895 GCF_001182915.1 Kitasatospora sp. MY 5-36 | reverse complement strand
CGGGCCGAGCCGCGGCCCCGCCGCGGCCGCAGCCGCCCGCCGTCCACCACGCGGTGATCTGCGTCAACGCCCCGGCGATGGCCGCCTCCGGCCCGGACGGCCAGCTGCGCGGCCACGGCCTGCACGGCTTCTACCGCAACGGCGTCCGGGTGCTCGCCCGGATGGAGCTGCGGCTGGGCGGCATGGAGCCGCTGCCGCTCCAGGGCACCCTGACCAGCACCGCCCAGGCCCGCTTCCTCGGCGCCGTCCGCATCCCCGGCGACCTCGACCCGGATCCGGCACTCACCGTCGAGCGGCTGCGGCACGCGGACGGCGTGGAGACCGTGGTCGTGCGCAACACCGGTCCCCGGCCCGCCCGGTTGCCACTGGAGATAGCCCTCGGCACCGACCTCGGCCCGGTCGCCGAGATCGCGGCCGGGCACCGCCAGCCCGACCTGCCGGGGCAGGTGCAGTCCGCCGGACTGCGCTGGACGGGCCCGGTGCACAGCGCCGTGGTCAGCGCCCAACCCTCCCCGCACGCCGTCCTGGCCGGCGCCGGCGTGCTCCGCTGGGACCTGGAGGTCCAGCCGGGCGCCCGCTGGTCGGTCGAGCTGCACACCGAGCTGGAGACCGCCGCCGGCGGCCCGCGCCCGCCGGGTGGCCGCGGCACCGGCGCGCCACTGCCCTGGTCCGAGCCGGAGGTCCGCAGCGACGACACTCGGGCCGCCCCACTGGTCTCCCGCTCGCTGGACGCCCTCGGCGGGCTGCTGTTCGCCGACCCGGACCGCCCGACCGACCTCTACCCGGCCTCCGGAGCGCCCTGGCGCTTCGGCCTCGCCCCGGCCGACGCGCTCTGGGCCGCCCGGCTGACCCTGCCGCTCGGCACCCGGCTGGCGGCCGGCACCCTCCGGGCGCT
>NZ_LFVW01001323.1:0-900 GCF_001182915.1 Kitasatospora sp. MY 5-36 | reverse complement strand
GGCGGGGCGCCGTGCCGGGGGCGGTCCTCGCCCTCGGCACGGTCAGCCTGGTCACCGACATCTCCTCCGAGATGGTCACCGCCGTCCTCCCGCTCTACCTGCTCACCGGCCTCGGCCTCTCCCCGCTCGGCTTCGGCCTGCTCGACGGCATCCAGAACGGCTTCAGCGCGCTGGTCCGGCTGGTCGGCGGCCACCTCTCGGACCGCCGCGGCCGCGACGGCGCCGCCCGCCACAAGGCCGTCGCGGCCGTCGGGTACGGGCTGTCCGCGCTGTGCCGGCCGCTGCTGCTGTTCGTCCACACCGTGCCGCTGATCGGCGCCGTGATCGCCGTCGACCGCACCGGCAAGGGCCTGCGCACCGCGCCCCGGGACGCGATGATCTCGCTCGCCACCGAACCCGCCCACCGCGGCCGGGCGTTCGGGGTGCACCGGGCGATGGACACGGCCGGGGCCCTGCTCGGCCCGCTCACCGCCTTCCTGGTGCTGCGGCTGGCCGGCGGCCCGCTGCTCGCCGACGGCGGCGAACGGCACGGCTACGACGCGGTGTTCACGGTCAGCTCGTGCGTCGCGGCGCTCGGCGTGCTGATCCTGCTGCTGTTCGTGCCGAACCGGCAGCAGGGCGACGACGCCTCGGCGCCCGCCCCCTCGCTGCGCGCTAGCCTCACCCTGCTGCGGCTGCCGGGGCTGCGCCGACTGACGCTCTGCGCCGTCCTGCTCGGCCTCACAACCGTCAGCGACTCCTTCCTCTACCTGCTGGTCCAGCGCCGACTGGACCTGCCCGTCGACCTGTTCCCGCTGCTGCCGCTGGGCACCGCCGCGGCCTTCCTGCTGCTCGCCGTCCCGCTCGGCGCGCTCGCCGACCGGATCGGCCGCCACCGTGCTTGCCACCGTCGAACTCGGG
>NZ_LFVW01001322.1:0-901 GCF_001182915.1 Kitasatospora sp. MY 5-36 | reverse complement strand
GTGTTCTGCCTGATCGGCCCGTCCGGCTCCGGCAGGTCGTCGTCCTTGTGGCTGCGGCGGCCGGGCAGGGCCAGCACCAGGATGGTGAGGCCGAGCAGCACCTGGGCCCAGATCCAGCCGGTGTGGGCGGCGCCGCCCTCGCGGGTGACGGCCAGCTTGCCGCCGGCGGCCGGGAGCTTGAAGCCCTGCGCCCAGCCGTCGACCGTGGTGGGCTCCAGCGCGGTGCCGTTGACGGTGGCCTTCCACTCCGGGGCGGCGGACTCGGCGAGCCGCAGCACCCGGCCGTCCGGGCCGGCCGGGACGGTGGCGGACAGGTCGCGGGCCCCGGACGGGACGACCACCGGGGTGGCCCCCGGGGCGGTGATCACCGCGCGGACCGCGGGGGTGCCGTTGACCTGCCAGAGCGCGGCGGCGCCGTCCTGGTTGGCCTTGACCAGGCCGGGGGTGGTGTCCAGGACGTCCTTGAAGGCGTCGATCACCGGCTGCTGGACCAGCACATAGGCGATGCCGTAGCCGGCCAGGGCGCTCGCCTGGTCGGCGCCGGAGCCGGCCAGCAGGCTGCCGACCATCTTGTTCAGGCCGTCCTGGGTGCCGGTCGCCGGGTCGACGGTGGACTCGGCCTGGCCGAGCGTCAGACCGGCGCCGCGCAGCACGGTGTAGCGGACCGCGCCGCCGCCCTTCTCCCCGGTGACGACCAGGGTGCGGGCCCGGTCGGTGGTGCCGGCCTCCTCGGCGATGAACGCGGGGACCTGGTCGGCCTGGCCGCGGTGCAGCGGCCCGCCGGCGCCGGTCAGCGCCCACCACAGGCCGGTGCCCAGCGGGGCCAGCACGGCCGAGGCCACCACCAGGGCGGCCACCGGCTGGCGCCAGCCGAAGGCGATCCCGGCGACGCGGGCGTTGG
>NZ_LFVW01001321.1:0-612 GCF_001182915.1 Kitasatospora sp. MY 5-36 | reverse complement strand
CCCGGGCCGAGGCCGAGGCGGCCGCGAACGCGCTGCGCGAGGAGAGCCGGCGCGAACGCGAGGAGGCCGCCGACGGCCTGCGGCGCGAGCGCGAGGAGACCTCCGAACACCTGGACGCGGCCGAGGCCGCCCGCGAGCAGGCCGAACAGGCCGCCGCGGAGACCAGGGCCGAGGCCGAACAGGCCGCCGGAGAGCTGCGGGCGCTCGCCCAGCGCGAGACCAGCCGGCAGCGCGAGGCCGCCGAGGCCTACGCCGACCGGGTCCGCACCGAGGCCGAACAGCACGCCGCCGACCTCACCGAACGCACCGCGGCGGAGACCGCCGAGGTCCGCGAGACCGCCGACCAGTACGGCGCCGAGGTCCGCGAAGCGGCCGACCGGCACAGCGTCGAGGTCCGCGAAGCCGCCGACGCCTACGCCGACGAGCAGCGCACCGCGGCCGACACGTACGTCACCGAGCAGCACACCGCCGCCGACACGTACGTCACCGAGCAGCACACCGCCGCCGACGCCTACGCCGCGGAGACCAGGGCCGAGGCCGAGCAGGCCGCCGGGGAGCTGCGGGCCCTGGCCCAGCAGGAGACCACCCAGCAGCGCGAGGCCGCCGAGGCCC
>NZ_LFVW01001320.1:0-287 GCF_001182915.1 Kitasatospora sp. MY 5-36 | reverse complement strand
CGACCGGGTCCGCACCGAGGCCGAACAGCACGCCACCGACCTCACCAAGCGCACCGCGGCGGAGACCGCCGAGGTCCGCGAGGCGGCCGACCGGTACGGCGCCGAGGTCCGCGAGACCGCCGACCGGTACGGCGTCGAGGTCCGCGAAGCCGCCGAGAAGCACGGCGTCGAGGTCCGCGAAGCCGCCGACGCCTACGCCGCCGAGCAGCAGACCGCCGCCGACGCGTACGCCGCCGAGGTCCGCGAGCAGGCAGACGCCCACACCGCCGAGCAGCGCGCCGCCGCCG
>NZ_LFVW01001319.1:0-909 GCF_001182915.1 Kitasatospora sp. MY 5-36 | reverse complement strand
CGCAGCCGGCGCCAGGCGCGCTGGACGGCGGCGGCGGTGACGGCCTGCCGGTCGAGGAGCTGGACGTCGAGGTCGGGGCGGTCGTCGGCCTGTCGGACCAGGTAGCGGTCGGGGCCGGCCGGCCGGGCCTCGACCGGGCGCAGGCCGCTGTCGCGCAGGGCGCGCAGGACCTCGCCGGGCCGGGGGCAGGGGTCGGGGGTGCCGACCGCGTACAGGGTGCCGTGGGCGCCGGTCCAGCCGATCAGCAGCCCGAGCAGGAGCGCGGTGGGGGTGGCGTACCCGCCGGTCAGTCCGGCGAGGCCGGAGAGGGCGAGGACGGTCCAGGGCAGGCGGCGTTCCCGGCTGCCGGAGGCGGTCATGAAGGCGAGGACCGGCGCGAGGTAGCCGTAGACGGGCTCGGTGTGCCCGAGTCCGCCGTCGGGCAGCGCGTGGGTGAGCGCGGTGAGCAGCGAGAGCGGGGCGAGGTCGTCGGCCCACAGGTCCAGGCCGAGGGTGGCGCCGTACGCGAGGACGGCGGCGAGCAGTCCGTCGGAGACCTGCTGGACGGCGCGCCGCCGGTCGGGGCCCAGCAGCCGGCGGACGGCGAGGCCCACCGGGAGCAGCAGGACGGCGGCGGTGGTGAGCCCGCCGGCCAGGCTCGCCAGCGGGCGCGGCACCAGCGCGGCCGCCTCGGCGACGTCGGCGGCGATGCCGCCCGTCGTGGCGCGGGCGTAGTCGGCGAGCAGCAGGGTGAGGGCGATGGCGAACAGGCCGCCGATCAGCCGGATCAGGGCGACGGGCTGCCGGACCCGGTCGGTGGCGGGCAGCGGGCGGGCCCGGAACCGGCCGGGTCCGGGGCCGGTCTGCTCGGGTATCCGGGCGGTGGCCGTTCCGGTGCCGCCGTCGGCCGGTACCCCGGTCCGTTCGTCG
>NZ_LFVW01001318.1:0-912 GCF_001182915.1 Kitasatospora sp. MY 5-36 | reverse complement strand
CGCCCGCCCGAGGGCCCCGACCGCCGCCCGGGCCCGGTCGATCTGGCGCCGGCTGACCCCGGCCAGCCCGGTCTCGTGCCGGCCCGGTTCGGCGTCGGCCCGCTGCATCGCCTGGATCAGTTCGGACCGCGCCTCCCGCGAGTCCAGCAGCGCGCTCCGCACGACCCGCCCGCGCGGCGCCGCCGGCTTCTCGTAGCAGGCGATCACCGCTCCCGCGTACCGTCCGGCGGCCGCCAGCCACTCGGCGAGCCGTTCGCCGAGCCGGGCGGTCTGCCAGGTCGGGAACAGCGCGTACGTGACGAGCGCGATCGACCCGCCGAGCAGGGTGAGCCCGACCCGTTCGAAGGCCGTCACCAGCGGGTTGCCCTCCTGCAGCCCGAGCAGGAACACCACGTACGTGGAGATCCCGACGGTGGTGAGCGCGTACCCGGTGCGGAACGCGAGGTACGCCCCGCCGATGCAGAGCACCGCCAGCGCGGCCAGCACCCATTCCCCGGGGTGGAGCAGCTGCACCACGAGCGTCGAGACGGCGACTCCGACCACCGTCCCGGCCAGCCGGGCGACGCCCCGGCTGTAGGTCTGCGCGAAGTCCGGCCGCATCACCATCGCGGCGGTCATCGGCGCCCAGTACCCGTGGTGGAACCCGACGAGCCGGGCCAGCAGGTAGGCGACGGTGACCACCCCGGCGAGCCGGACGGCGTGCTGGAAGATCGCCGAGCGCGGGTGCAGCTGCCGCCGGACGGCCCGCGCCGCGACCGGCAGCATCCGGGCGATGGTGGGCTTGCGCAGCGCCCCGCCGGCCCCGACCACGGGCGTGGTGATGGTGTCCTCGTCGTTGCGGTCCAGGGTGTCCGCGGCCTTGCGCAGCAGCCCGCCGAGCCGCCGGGCCCGGATGGCCACCTGGACGATCGT
>NZ_LFVW01001317.1:0-912 GCF_001182915.1 Kitasatospora sp. MY 5-36 | reverse complement strand
GATGTACGACAGCTGCTCGGGGCTGAGCGCGCCGTGCCGGTACAGCTCGCCGAACACCATCGCCGTCTCGCTGCCGGCCTCCGACGCCACGTCGTACCGGGCCACCTCGGTGCCGCTGTCCGGGTCGACGACCCGGATGTGGGCGCCGCGGACCTGCCCGAAGGACTGCCGCCGCTGCGCCGCGTCGTAGATCGCCACCGCGAAGACGACCTTCTCGACCCCGGCGGGGACCTCCGCGAGCCGGACCTCGACCTGCTCGCGGTCGGCGCCGCCGCCGGCCCCGCCCAGGTGGCGGACCGAGCCGTCCGGGCTCCGCAGGTTGTTGAAGAAGACGAAGTGCTGGTCCGAGGCGACCTTCCCGTCCGCCCCGCAGAGCAGCGCGCTGGCGTCCAGGTCGTACCCGTCACCGGCCGTCCAGCCCAGGCCCACCCGCACCACCCGCACCCCGGGGGCCTGCTTGCCCAGGGAGACGTTGCCACCCTTCGTCAGGGCCACGCTCATGGAACTTCCTCCACCACCGTACGAGTACCGCTGTTCGACCACGACAACGCTGTAGAACTCGCGGCGGTTCCCGGTCGAACCGCCGGCTTTCCGTCCGGGCCGGAACGCCGTCCCACCAGCGGCGGAACGCCGCCCGAGGGGCCCCCGGCGGCGCCTCCCGGTACCGGGCGGGCCGGTCCGGCGGCCCTCGGACCGGCGTACGGCGCGCCGTGTCGGCACTCTGGCGGGCCGTCAGGTCCGGACCTATTGTCAGCGCACATGACATGTCTACGCCGCAACGCCGGACTGGCCGCCGCGCTCGCCGGAACCCTCCTCGCCCTGCTGGCCCCGGCCGCCGCCCAGGCCGCCCCGGCCGGCTGCCGCACCTCCGCCACGGTGCCGCTGGACGCCGAGCAGGCCCGCCTCCAGGAC
>NZ_LFVW01001316.1:0-913 GCF_001182915.1 Kitasatospora sp. MY 5-36 | reverse complement strand
GGGTGCGTCCGCCCGGGGCCGGGCCGCCGGACCCGTCCGTCCGGGGCAGTCGGGTCCGTCCGCCCGGGTCCGCTCCGGGGCCGGACCGGTTCCCGGCCCGCGCCTCGCCTCGCGCCGCGCCCCCTTGGCCTCCTGTCCGGCCCCGTGCCGGACAGGAGGCCAAGGGGGCGCACCCGTGCGGAGGGTCCGGCCGGCCTCGCGTCCTACCCCTGGAACGGGTCCTCCAGGACGGGGACGCAGGGTGACAGCAGCGGATCCGCGTGCTCGCTCACCCGTCCGCGGGCCATCCTGTGGACGAGGACCTCGTTCTCACGGCCGGGGTCCTCGTCGTCGCGTACGTGCAGCAGGCCGTAGGAGCCCGGCGCCCGTTCACCGACCTCGCGGAAGAACGCCGGGATCCGCGCGTCACGGTGGTTCGAGAAGCCGCCGAAGTGGACGAACACCTCCCCGTTCATCCACCGCAGATCGAGCAGGTACGGGCTGCCGATCTCCCGGATGCGCTCCTCGATACCCCCGACGATCAGCCGGAGACGATCGTCGTCGTACTCCTCGTCGTCGGCGCCGGCGCTCTCCAGAACCTTGATCCAGCCGTGGTACTCGAACATGGGCCGAAGCCTACCGAGCGGCCGCGCGCCGCCCGTGCCGTGGGTGGTGCCGGTGGTGCCGGTGGTGTGTCGGTGGCGGGACAGCGTCCTGCCGGTGTGCCGACAGCGCTCGACGCAAGACTCGGTGGCGCCCGATCAGGAACACACGACGACGAGGGAGCCGCCCGTGCCCCGACCCCGGCCCGCCACCGCCTTCCGTACCGCCTTCCGTACCGCTTCGCGTACCGCGTTCCGTGCCGCCACCGCCGTGCTCGTGCTGGCGGCCCTGGCCCCGGCCCACACCGGCCACGCCCCGCTCGGGACCGTCC
>NZ_LFVW01001315.1:0-914 GCF_001182915.1 Kitasatospora sp. MY 5-36 | reverse complement strand
AGCTGCCCGGCCAGGCCTTCAAGAAGGGCGCGGGTGCGGGCGTCGAGGTCGTGGAAGGGCACCAGGGCCCGGTGGGTGTCGTCGGTGGTCTGGGTCCAGGCCGTCCAGGCGTTGTGGACGTCCTCGTCGGTGACCTGCTCGCCCTTGGCCTGCAGCAGCACGGCGTAGAGGCGGAACAGGTCGTCGGCGCCCTCGGGGGGTCTGGCCTCCGTGGGCAGGCAGGAGCGGATCAGGTCGGCGATGGGGTCGAGGTGGCTCATACGGCCAGTGTGCCGCTGACGAGCGTGCCGGTGAGCAGGATCAGATGGGCCGCCGCGAATATCATCGGCACGAGCCGTTCCGTGGTGCCGAGTTCGGTGTAGTGCCGGTGGCGCCGGCCGGCCGCCGCGGTGTTCCTGAGGGCGTCCCACTCGTCGGTGTAGATCCGCGCGGACAGCTTCTCCTCCAGGCTGTTGATGACCTGGAACTTGGCGCCGTTGAGGTCCCGGTAGCTGCGCAGCTGCATCCACCAGGCGCCGGAGAGGGTGATGCCGGCCAGCGCGACGGCGGTCGGCACCCACCACGGGGACTCGGACAACTTCGGTATGCCGAAGCCGATCAGGGTGACCAGCGCGGTCTGCACGGACAGGAAGAAGGTGTTGGCGCTGCCCCGGCGGGCCGAGACCCGGTCGGCCATCTCCACGGCGAGCAGGTACAGCTCCAGCAGTTCGGACCGACGGTTCGGCTCCGGCGGCGTGGTCATCGCGCATCCCCCTCGGGCAGGTGGTGTGCCGGCTTCGCCCGCTGCCCGGGCTTCCCCCGTTGTGTCCATCCTTCCCTTCGGGCGGGCCCGCCAGTGCTGCGCGGGGGTGCCCGGCCGCCGGCGGTGGGTCCGGTCAGCGCGGGTTCACGTGCGCGGCGCTCGCCGAGGAGGG
>NZ_LFVW01000130.1:0-4803 GCF_001182915.1 Kitasatospora sp. MY 5-36 | reverse complement strand
GGCGGGGACGGTCGGGACGGCGCCCGCACCGGGGGTGGCCGACGAGGTGACGGCCGGGGTGGAGGCGGGAGCGGAGGCGGCGACGGACGCCTCGCCGTTCGTCGGGCCGCAGGCCGCGATTCCCACGGCGGTGACGACGGCCAGCGGGACGATCTTCGCAATACGGGCGATAACGGACGCGTTCATGTGACAGTCCCCCCAAGGACATGGTGATGGTGGTGATCGAATGAGCGGGCGCCTACTGTCGCGCCCCGAGGAACCGGCCCGAGCCCCCCGGCTCCGCCGGCTCGCTCTCCCTGCCTCTCACCCTGATAGACGTCCATCCCGCCGGGGGGTTGCAGGCCGGTTCGAAGAATTTTTCCCGGCCCCTCCCCGGAACGCCGAAAGGCGCCGCGACCGGGGGAAACCCGGTCACGGCGCCTCAACTGCCAGCGTGGGACGGCTACTTCACGACCGCCACCGGGACGATCAGCTCCTTCACGGAGGTCAGCGGCGCGGAACCGTCGTACGGCAGCACCGCCTGGACGGACACCGGCATCGTGCCGGGCCCGTCCAGCTTGTCGAGGGCCATCCGGTACGTCACCGTCCTGGACTCTCCCGGCGCGAGCGAGAACTGGGCCTGCTGGCCCACCATGGCGTAGTCCATGCCGCCGCCGATCGCGAGCGGGATCTCCTTCCAGACGCCGCCGTCCTGGCGCTCCAGCTTGCCCTTGTTCATCGTGACCATCTCGCTCGGCGGCGTCCCGGCGTACTCCTTCGTGTAGACCAGCGGCTGGAGCTTGTCGTAGGTCTTCTGGCCGGTGTTCCGGTACGTCACCGTGAAGGTCACCGGGGTGCCGTTGGTGGACACCTTCTGCCCGGCGCCGAGGCCGCCGTCGACCGTGATCGCGATGTCCTTCGCGCCCTTGTCGGACGCGGTCAGGGACGGTGACTTGTGGCCGCTCACGTCCAGGCTGTTGACGATCGTCGTCAGGCCCGACTGGTAGTCGCTCTTGAGCCCGTTCGCCACCACGAAGACCTGGTCCAGGCCCATCCCCCACAGCTGGGCGGTGAAGGTGTCCCCGGGCTTGCAGGTGACGTTCCACTGGGTCTTGTCGATCGTCTTGCCGGCCACGGTGGACTTGGTCCGCACGGGTGCTCCGACCGAGGAGTAGCCGTTGTCCGGGAAGTAGGGCCGGCCCCAGATCGGGCAGTTCGGCTGGTGGCCCCAGCCGCTGTCGGCGACCAGGTCGTCCGTCGTCGGCCAGGCGCCGCCCTCGAGTTCGTCCGGGGAGTTGTAGGCCACGACCAGGACGCCGTACGGCTCGCACCTGGCCGGCGCCCAGCCCTGCTGCGGCTCCGTCGGCGCGCCCGGACTCAGGACGCAGACCCGGTCGGCCGAGACCGGTACGGCCTTCCAGCCCGCCGGCACCTTGAACTTGACGCCCCGCAGGCTGGACGAGCTCGCCGGGCCGCTCGCGGTGCCGGGGGCGGAGGTCGCGGTGGTCGGGACGCCGTCGGCGAGCGGGACCTCCGTCTCGGCCTCGCCGGTGGGCGTGCCCGGATCGGTGGGGGCGGCCGTCGGGCTGGGGTCGCCGGTCGGCTCGGGCGTCGGGCTCGGCGAGGTGGTCAGGGTGGCGGCCGGGGGCGGGACCTCGTCCTGGGCGACCGGCTCGCCGTGGAAGGTGAGCACGCCGAGCGCCATGGCGGCGGCCAGGCCGAGCGGCACGGTGACGGCGTACACCGGGCGCAGCCGGCGGATCCGGTTCTTCGGGGGAGCGGCCGGGCGCAGGCTGGCGGCCGTGACGAGGGAGGCCCGGGCCGTCATCGCCTCGCGGAGCAGCCGTTCCGTCGGTGTCTCGGCCGGCCCGTCGCCGTCGCCGCCGGTGCGGCGGGGGAGCTTGTCGGTCATCGAACCTTCTCCAGGTGCTTTTCCAAGGCGTCCAGAGCGCGGCTGGCGGTGGACTTCACGGCACCCCGGGACAGTCCCAGGGTCTCGGCTATCTGCGCCTCCGACAGGTCGGACCAGTAGCGCAGCACCAGCACCTCACGCTGGCGGGGAGTCAACTCCTGCAGGGCCACCAGCACCCGGCGGTGCTCGTCGTTGAGCACCGCGTGGTCCTCGGCGGACGGGGCGTCGGCCACGTGCGGCGGCACGTACTCGCGGGCGGTCTTGCGGCGGCGCAGCATCGAGCGGGCGCCGTTGACCACCGAGGTGCGCAGGTAGCCGAGCGCGTTGTCGAGGTCGTCCAGCTCCTCGCCGTAGCGCTGGTAGAGCTGGGTGAAGGCGTCCTGGACGACGTCCTCGGCCAGGTCCTGGTGGTCGACCAGCATGACCGCCATCCGGACCAGGCCGAGCCGGTGGGCGTGGTACAGGTCGGTCAGGGTGGGCCGGTCCTCGGCGGGCTTGCGACCGCCGCGCAGCAGCCGGAAGCCGGAACGGCGCTGCTTCGCCTCCTGCTCGGTGACGGCGCCGGCGAGCGGCTCGCCGGCCTCCTGCGCGCCGAACAGCGCGGTGACGACTCCACGGATGGAGAAGCCCCGCCCCCCTGCCTGCGCGGCGGTCGGCCCGATGGCCATGGACATGCGCGTTTCCGCTTTCCCCCGGGACGGTGACGGCGGCCGCCGTTCCGTCAGGTCACCTGATCAAGATCGTGATCGGGGGGATCATCCCAGCCGCCCTCTGCCGGGTTCCCTCCGCCCCCGTATCAAAGGACGTGTGACGGGGGTGAAGGTTGCAGGTGGGTTCGAAGAAAATTCCGAAGGGGTCGGGACGGCTACACTCACCGGCATTCCGCCACCCGTGAGCAGGGGGTTCGCATGGCCGAGCAGCACGCCGAGGACCGGACCGGTGCCGCCCCGCGGCCGGTGCCCGTCGCCATCGGCCGGCGCCCGGAGCCCGTGCACGACGTCGCGGTGTACGCCTTCCCGGGCATGGCGCCGTTCGAACTCGGCGTGGTGGTCGAGGTGTTCGGACTGGCGCGGCCCGAGCTGACCGGGCTGCTGGCGGCTCCCTGGTACGGGCTGAAGGTCTGCGCCGACCGGCCCGGGACACCGCTGGAGGCGGTGGGCGGCTTCGCGCTGACCGCCCGGCACGGGCTGGACGAGCTGGCCGCGGCCGACACGGTGGTGGTCCCCGGGGTGCCGAACCCGTTCGGCGGCGTCTCCCCCGACCTGGTCGAGGCGCTGCGCACCGCGCACGGGCGCGGCGCCCGGATCGTGTCGATCTGCTCGGGCGCCTTCGCACCGGCCGCCGCCGGACTGCTGGACGGCCGGGAGGCGACCACCCACTGGCGGTACGCCGAGCTGCTCCAGCAGCGGTACCCGGCGGTGCGGGTCAATCCGGACGTGCTGTACGTGGACAACGGCGACGTGCTGACCAGCGCGGGCAGCGCGGCCGGCATCGACCTCTGCCTGCACCTGGTCCGCCGGGACCACGGCGCCAAGGTGGCCAACGCGGTGGCCCGCCGCTTCGTGGTGGCGCCGCACCGGGACGGCGGGCAGGCCCAGTTCGTCGAGGCGGCGGTCCGCCCGGTCGAGGAGGAGGACGACGGGATCGCCCGCAGCATGCGGTGGGCGCTGGACCACCTGTCGTCCCCGCTGACCATCTCGCAGCTGGCCCGCGCCGCCCGGATGTCGGACCGCTCGTACCTGCGGCACTTCACCGCCCGCACCGGGACCAGCCCGATGCGCTGGGTCGTCACCCAGCGCATCGCGACCAGTCTGGCGCTGCTGGAGTCGCCGGAGGGGACGGTGGAGGAGATCGCCGCGGCGGTCGGCTTCGAGAGCGCCGCGACCTTCCGCCACCACTTCGGCCGGGTGATGCGCACCTCGCCGACCGCCTACCGGCGCTCCTTCGGGCGCGGAGTGGCCTGAGCGCGCGGTCTACTGCCCCTCGCGCTCCTCCGCGCGCTTCTCCGCGGCCTTCTCCTCGGCCTTCCCCTCGCGCCGGTCCGCGTTGGCGACGATGGCGTCGTGCAGCCACTGGGCCAGGCCCGGCGCGATCTTCTCGTAGGTGTCGGTCCAGCGCGGGTCCGAGACGTACAGGCAGGCCAGGCCCCGGTGGATGGTGTACGTGCAGTCGTAGAAGTTCTGGCGGATGTGCTGCCGGTGCTCCTCCGCGAGGCCGGTGGCCACCGTGCCGTCGGCGGGCTCGCCGGCGGTGACCGCCCCGGCCAGGCGCTCGTTGAGCGCGGTCATCTCGGCCTGGATGCGCTGCCAGTCGGCCTTGGAGTAGCCGCCGGTGCGGCGCTGCGACTCGGCCCAGGCCGCGGTGTCGCCCCAGCGCTGCTCGGCCTCCTGCTCCCAGTCCTCCTGGTAGCCCTCGCCGAAGATCTCGAACTTCTCCTCCGGGGTCAGCTGAATGCCCATTCTCCGTGCCTCCATGGCGTGTTCGACGGCTGAGGCGAGCTCCTGGAGGTGACCGATCCGGTCGGTGAGCAACCGGTGCTGCCGCCGGAGGTGCTCGGTCGGGCTGACCGAGTCGTCGTCCAGGATCGCCGCGATCTCGTCCAGGGGGAACCCGAGCTCCCGGTAGAAGAGGACCTGCTGCAGCCGGTCGAGGTCGGCGTCCACGTACCGGCGGTAGCCGGACCGGGTCCGGCCGGCCGGGGACAGCAGGCCGATCTCGTCGTAGTGGTGCAGGGTGCGGACGGTCACCTTGGCGATCTTCGCCACGGCGCCGACCGAGTAGCCCTCACTGGTCATCGGGGTTCCTCCCTGGTGCTGACCACCACCCTCGGCTCTCACGTCGCGTGAGGGTCAAGCCGTGGACGGGGACGGGCCCGTGCCGTCAGACCCCGGCGCCGGCCAGCGCCCGCTCGC
>NZ_LFVW01001314.1:0-917 GCF_001182915.1 Kitasatospora sp. MY 5-36 | reverse complement strand
CCCGGGCTCGGCGCCCACCGAGACGTACGCGGCCACCGTGGCGCCGGGGGCGGCCAGCTCCCCGGCGTGCCCGGCCAGCGCGTCGGCCGCCGCCGCCCGCTCCTCGGCGGCCAGTTCGCGCCGCCGCGACAACAGCCGTGTCCTCAGGCCGCTCTTCTCGTTGGGCATCCGATCCTCGTTCATCCGATCCTCCTGGCCTCCGCACCGCCGACGCGCAGAGCCTGACACGCGAAGGGGCACCCCCCATTGACCACCCCGCTGCTGGTCCAGGCCCTGGCCGCACTCGGCGTCCCCGCACTGGCCGGCGCCACCGCCCTCGGACTGCGCGGCCGCCGGGAGCGGGCGCGGGCCGCCGCCGGGGCGCAGCGGCTGCGCGGGCGGATCGCCGAACTCGAGGAGCGCTGCGCCGACCTGGAGCGCACCGCCTCCTGCGACCCGCTCACCGGCGTGTGGAACTACCGCCACCTCCAGCTCACCCTGGACCGGGAGATCGAACGGGCCCGTCGCGCCGAGCACACCGGACAGGCCGACGGCCCGCGCCCGCTCGCCGTGCTGATGCTCGCCATCAGCGGCTTCGACGCGGTCGTCGCCGAGCACGGCCGGGGCCGGGCGGGCGCGGTGCTGCGCGACCTCGCCCAGCGGCTCGCGATGGAGATCCGCCGGGCCGACACCCTCGGCCGCTACGGCGGCGAGGAGTTCCTGGTGGTGCTCCCGGACACCGGCGCCGAGGGCGCCGCCCAGGTCGCCGAGCGGCTGGTCTGGTCGGTCCGCCGGCACCTGCTGCTGGACTGGTCCTCCGGCCCGCGCGAGTCCCGCCCCGCCGCCGGCAACGGCCTGACCGCCGCCGCCGGCATCGCCGTGCTGCCCGAGAACGGCACCCACGCGGCCGTCCTGCTGCGCGCCGCCGACACGGCGCT
>NZ_LFVW01001313.1:0-918 GCF_001182915.1 Kitasatospora sp. MY 5-36 | reverse complement strand
CACCCGCCCCGGCCGCTCCCGCCCCGGCGGCGCCGGCCCCGGCGGTCCCGGCGCCCAACCTGGCGGCGGCCAAGTCCGCCGCCTACACGGCGGTGGCCGGCTACGGCTGCCCGTCCAACAGCCTCCAGGGCTTCTCCGAGGCCGGCCGGTACTCCAACGGCAGCGCCGGCTGGGTCAGCGTGGGCAGCGCCGGCTGGGCGCAGGACGGCTGCAAGGGCCAGTTCGACGCGATGCCGATGTCGGGCGACGCGAAGGAGGACGACCGGAGCAACTACGCCCTGTGGACCTTCTCCCCGGGCGCGGCGGGCCTGCGCACGGCCACCTGCCAGGTCCAGGTGTACACGCCCAAGGACGGCGACATCACGCACGTCGGCGGGGAGCCGGCGCACTTCGAGGCCTACGGGTCGTCCAGCCTCTCCTCCGGGATGCTGAACGCCTTCGACGTCGACCAGCGGGGCCACCTCGGCGAGTGGAAGGACGTCGGCACCTTCAGGACCACGACCGGGGTGCTGATGATCAAGCTGGACAGCCGGGGCCTGGACTGGCACGGGAAGACGAAGACCAACGCCCACCTGGCGGTCGCCCAGATGCGGGCGACCTGCAATTGAGCCCTGTGGTCGCCGTGGTACCAGGCCCCGAAGGGGTGCGCGCATGAGCAAGACGTGGGTCAAGGTCGCCCAGCGGGGCTGGGGCGTCCAGCGCAGCATCGGCGCGGCGGTGCGCACGGCCGCCGACGGCGGGGTCGTCTCGGTGATGCCGGGCGAGTACGCGGAGAGCGTGCTGCTGGAGCGCGGGGTCAGCCTGGAGGCGGCCGAGGGGCCGGGGACGGTCACGATCGTCCCGGCGCGCGGGCCCGCGCTCACCGTGGCCGGCGGCAGCCCCACCGTGCGGGGGCTGCTGCTGCGCGGCGCCGACCCG
>NZ_LFVW01001312.1:0-920 GCF_001182915.1 Kitasatospora sp. MY 5-36 | reverse complement strand
CCCCGCGCGCCGCCGCCACGCCTCGCCCGCCCCGCTCCGAGACGCGCGCCGGTCGCGGCCGGGCGGGCACCGGCCCCGTAAGGTGCCCGCATGTCGGTTGTGATCGCGGGCGGCCACGGCAGGGTCGCACTCCTGACGACCCGTCTCCTCGCCACCCGGGGCCTACCGGTCACCGGGATCATCCGGCGCCCCGAACAAGCCGCCACCGTACGCGCCGCCGGCGCCCAACCCGCCGTCACCGACCTGGCCCACACCACCCCCCACCACCTCGCACACCTGCTCACCGGCGCCCAGGCGGTGCTCTTCGCCGCCGGCGCCGGCCGCGGCAACGCCCCCGGACAGGCCGACCCCGTCGACCACGACGCCGCCCTCACCCTCGCCGACGCCACCCAACTCGCCGGAGTACGACGCTTCGTCATGCTCTCCGCCATGGGCGCCGACCCCGCCATCCACTACCCGCCCGACCCCCTCGTCGAGACCTTCCTCCAGGCCAAGGGCAGAGCCGACCAGGACCTGCTCTCCCGCCCCGCCCTCGACTGCACCGTGCTGCGCCCCGCCTGGTTCCGCGACGGGCCCGGCACCGGCCGGGTCCACCTCGCCGAACACACCGGCCCCGGCGAGATCGACCGGGCCGACGTCGCGGCCGTCCTCGCGGACCTGCTCACCACACCCGCCACGGCCCCGCGCGTCCTGGAACTCGTCTCCGGCACCGTCCCCGTCCACGAGGCCGTCGCACGCACCGCCCTGCGCCTCGTCACCGACCACTGAACCCCCCGACCACTGAACCCCCCGACCGCCGAGCCCGCCGGCCCGCTAGCGACGGCGCCGGTGTCGGGCACGCGCGGCGGCGTGACGCGACCGCTCGGGCCCACCGGTCGCATCACGCCCCGCAGACGGGCCGGTCCGCCCGCCGGCCCGGG
>NZ_LFVW01001311.1:0-921 GCF_001182915.1 Kitasatospora sp. MY 5-36 | reverse complement strand
CCCCCGGCGGGCAGCACGGCCAGCCAGGTGCCCATCGGGCGGTCGGCCCGCGGCTCCGGGAGCCGCTGCCAGCCCGCCCGGTAGCGCCAGGAGTCGAGCCGGGAGCCGTCCCGCTTGCGGTGGCGCCAGGAGGACAGCGCGGGCAGCACCTCGCCCAGCGAGCGCTGCTCCTCCTCGGCCAGCCGGAGGCTCGCGCCGAGCGCGGCCAGGTCCTGCTGCTCGACGGCCGCCCAGAAGGCGGTGTCCACCGGGTCGGCCGCCGGCGCGGGGCCGTCCAGCCAGAACCGCTCGCGCTGGAAGGCGTAGGTGGGCAGCTCCACACGGCGGGAAGCGGCGGCTCCGGCCGCGGCGAAGAAGGCCGGCCAGTCCACCTCCGCGCCGAGCGTGTGCAGCGCGCCGACCGCCCGGACCAGGGCCGCGGCCTCCGGCCGGTCCCGGCGCAGCGCGGGCAGCAGGGCGAAGCCGCCCTCGGGCGCCGCCACGGCCAGGCAGTCCTGGCCCATCGTGGTCAGCACGCCGTCCGGGCCCAGCTCCAGGTACCGGCTCACCCCGTCGGCGGCCAGCCGCCGGAACACGTCGTCGAAGCGGACGGCGGCACGGATCTGGCCGACCCAGTACTCCGCCGTGCACAGCTCCTCGGCGGTCACCGGGCGGCCGGTGCCGGAGACCACCGGGATCCGCGGCTCGTGGTACGTCAGCGCCGCCGCGACCTCGCGGAACTCCGCCAGCATCGGGTCCATCAGCGGGGAGTGGAAGGCGTGGCTGACCCGCAGCCGCCGGGTGCGGTGCCCGGCGTCGGCGAGCTGCCCGGCGATCCGCAGGACGGCCTCCTCCGGGCCCGCCAGCACGGTGGCGCGCGGGCCGTTGACGGCGGCCACGGCCACCTCGCCGCCGAGCAGCGGCAGCACCTCGGCCTCGGCG
>NZ_LFVW01001310.1:0-925 GCF_001182915.1 Kitasatospora sp. MY 5-36 | reverse complement strand
GGCCGCGCCTCCGGCAGCCGCTCGCCGGTGCGCAGCGCCTCGGCCAGGTCGGCCAGCTCCCGGGTGACGGCGGCGACCTCGGCGGTGGTCGGCACCGGCGCGCCGTGCTCGATCCGCACCCGGGTGGCGGTGGTGGTGTCCACGATCCGCTCGACCGCGATCACCACCGGCCACCACGCCCGCGCCCGGGCCCCGACCGGCGGCGGCTCGGTGAGGGCCCGCTGGAACTCGCTGCGCACGGCGGACAGGTCCCGGTAGAGCCGCCGCCGGTAGCGGGCGCGGGCGGCCGGTTCGTCCGGTCCGGGGCCGGTGGCGAAGGCCAGCGACACGTACGAGGCGGTGTCCTGGACGGCGTCGGCGAGGCGGTCGCCGATCCGGGTGTGCCAGGACTCCGGCCACAGCAGGTAGCCGGCCAGCAGGGAGATCCCGCAGCCGATCAGCGAGTCGTAGAGCCGGGGCAGCACCAGGTGGAAGCCCTGGTGGTTGAGCAGGTCGGAGAGCAGCAGGATGACCGGGGTGATGGCCGCGGTCTGGAAGGCGTACCCCTTGGCGGAGAGCACCGGGATCAGCGTCGCCAGCACCGCCATCACCGGGACGTCCCACCAGCCGTGCGGCACCTCGGCCAGGACCGGGATGGCGATCAGCAGCCCGGCCGCGGTGCCGAACGCGCGCAGCACCGCGCGGGAGAACACCGAGCCGAAGTCGGGCTTCATCACGAAGGTCACGGTCAGCGCCACCCAGTACGAGCGGGGCACCGCGATCACCGAGACCAGCACCTGCGCCAGCCCGATGCACAGCGCCAGCCGCAGCCCGTACCGCCAGGACGCGCCGGACAGCAGCAGCGCCCTGGCCGCCCGCCGGGCCCGCACCGCGAGGCGGGCCGGCCGGCCGAGCCGGTCGTCGGCGGCGTACGGGTCGGGCGAGG
>NZ_LFVW01001309.1:0-927 GCF_001182915.1 Kitasatospora sp. MY 5-36 | reverse complement strand
CCACCGGCACCCCCCAGTCCCCCCTCACCCCCCAGGAACTCCAGATCGCCCGCCTCGCCGCCCAGGGCCTCACCAACCGCGACATCGCCGCCCAGCTCTTCCTCAGCCCCCGCACCGTCGCCCACCACCTCTACAAGGCCTACCCCAAGCTCAACATCACCTCCCGCACCGAACTCCCCACCGCCCTCTGACGGCCCGGGCCGGCCGCTAACGGCGAAGGTCTACGGCCCGGACCAGTCCGCGAGGGGTCGTCACATAGAGAATGCCGTCCTCAACGAGCATGGCCCTGTCCAGGCCCTCCGGGCTGGCAAGGTCCATGGGCTTCCGCCGTGCTCGTGTCCGTACGTCCCATCCCATCAGCCGATTGGTCCGGAGCATGGCCCAAACCGTGTCGCCGACCACGAAGGGGACCGAGACGAAGGCGCCGTCGCCACGACCGGGTGCCAGCTCTTCGCCGGTGCGGGCGTTGAAGACGAACAGCCGGTGCGGGTCAGCGGCGCCCACATACAGTTGTCCGGCCACGACGGCAGGTCCGGCCAGAACGCGCTTGGCGGGCTTTCTGGCCAGCCACACTTCCCGTCCCGTCGCTCCGTCCCGGGCGTGCACGTGTCCATTGCCGGTGATCAGGTGGACGGTTCGACCGGACTCCAGCGGCGCCGCAATCAGTTCACCGCCGAAGTCTCCTTCCTCCCAGAGCAGTCGGCCATCAGTGAGGTCCAGGGCTGAGAGGACCTCGGCGGTCGAGGTCCTCCGCACGACATACACGGCGTGGTGCCCGATCAGCCAACGGACCGCGCCGTCGACCGGCGCCGGATGCGGCCATTGCTGCCTGCCGGTCTCCGCATTGACGGCCAGGACCCGCGCCTTTGCCCCGGAGGCTCCGGTCAGGGCGAGGGACTATCAGGATTCCGGTGTACGGCACCCGTT
>NZ_LFVW01001308.1:0-934 GCF_001182915.1 Kitasatospora sp. MY 5-36 | reverse complement strand
GCTCGGCCGGCCCGCCGGCCCGCTGCCGCCCGTTCGGGAGGCCGCCGAGGCCGCCCGCCGGGCCGGGGCCGAGAGCCCGGTCGACCTCGTCCAGCTGTGCGGCGCCACCCTGGTCCTCGGACGCGACGAGGAGACCGCCGAACTCGCCGCCGAACTGGTCGCCGAGGCCCGCGCCAAGGGCACCGTCGGCGTGATGCCCACCCTGCAGTTCTTCCTCGCCGAGGCCGAACTCTTCCACGGCCGCCACCGCGACGCCGAACTCACCGCCACCGAAGGCCTCGGCCTCGCCCGGGACACCGGCCAGCACCAGTGGGTCAGCCAACTCACCGCGCTGCTCGCCCACCTGGCCGCGCTCGACGGCCGCACCGACCACTGCGCCGAACTCGCGGCCACCGCCCTCGCCACCACCGGCCCGCAGACCGCCGCCCCCGCCGCCGGCCAGGCCTGGGCCCAGTGGGCACTCGCCCTGCGCGACCTCGGCCAGGGCCGCGCCGGCGAAGCCGCCGACCGGCTGCAGACCCTCACCACCGGCCCGCACCGCCACCACGTCAGCGCCACCCGGGCCGTCCCCGACCTCGTCGAGGCCGCCGTCCGCCTCGGCACCCCCGAACGCGCCGCCGAAGCCTACGAACGCTTCGCCCGCTGGACGGCCGCCGCCGACCGCCCCTGGGCCGAGGCCCTCCGGCTGCGCTGCCAGGCCCTGCTCGGCCCCGACGAACTCGCCGAGACCACCTACCGCGCCGCCCTCTCCCGGCACGAAACGGCCCACCGCCCCTTCGAACAGGCCCGCACCGCCCTCCTCTACGGCGAATGGCTCCGCCGCACCCGCCGCCGCACCGACGCCCGCCCCCACCTGCGCGCCGCCCTGGAGACCTTCGACCGCCTCGCCGCCCACCCCTGGGCCGCCCGCGCCCGCACCGAACTCTCCGCCACC
>NZ_LFVW01001307.1:0-935 GCF_001182915.1 Kitasatospora sp. MY 5-36 | reverse complement strand
ACCAGCTCGACCACCGCGCGGCGGCGCTCGGCGGCGGTCAGGCCGACGAGGGCGCGGAACAGTTCGCCGGTGGCCTCGGCCGGCCGGTCCGACCCGGCGGCGTCCGGGCCCCGGTCCTCCTGCTCCCGGGCCTCGGGGATGGCGTCCAGCAGCGGGCGCGGGCGCGCCGCGCGGAACACCGGCGCGAACTTCTCCCACGTCACGTCGGCGAGCGCGATGAAGGTCTCGTCGTCCGCGAGGGTCTGGTCCAGCGCCGTCAGCGCCCGTTCGGTCTCGAGGAAGTTCATCCCCTGCCGGCGGAGCCGTCGGGGCGTCACCCGGCCGGGGCTGTGGTCCATCAGGTCGTCGACCGCGTCCCAGTCCCGGGAGTCCCAGACGCCCCAGGCGATCGAGGTGCCCGGCAGGCCCCGGGCCCGGCGGTCCTCGGCCAGGCCGTCCAGGAAGGCGTTCCCCGCCGCGTACGGGCCGTGGTCGTTGCTCCCCCAGGTCGCCGAGATCGAGGAGAACAGCACGAACTCGTCCACGTCCAGCGCGGCCGTCGCCTCGTCCAGGTAGGTGGCCCCGGCGGCCTTGGCGCTGAGCGCCGCCGCCAGGCCCTCCCTGGTGGTGTCCTCGACCCGGGCCAGGTAGCCGGTGTTGGCCGAGTGCAGGACCGTGGACAGGCCCGGTCCGGTGGCCTCGATCCGGGCGACGAGGTCGGTGACGTCCCGGCGGACGCCGGTGTCGCAGCTGACGATGTCGACAGCCGTCCCGGCGGACGCCATCGCGGCCGCGAGTTCCACCGCCCCCTCCGCGGACGGGCCGGAACGGCTCGTCAGCACGACGCGCGGGGTGTCCCGCTCGGCGAGCCAGCGCGCGACGCAGGCCCCGATCGAGCCGGTGCCGCCGGTCAGCAGCACGGTGCCGCGCGCCCGCCAGGGGGCGCGGCCGGCCGG
>NZ_LFVW01001306.1:0-719 GCF_001182915.1 Kitasatospora sp. MY 5-36 | reverse complement strand
TACGCCGCCCGCGTCGGCTTCTTCGCCGCCCCGGCCCCGTCGAAGGCGAGCGCGAGCGCGAGTGCCGCCGCGAGTGCGACGCCCTCGGCCGCGCCCGTCCCGGTGCCCACCGCCGTCCCGGCCGAGCCCGCCCCCGTCAGCACCGTCAAGGGCACCGTCAGCGGCGGCAAGCACGAGGGCGACCTGCGCTACTTCCTGCTCCCCATCCCGGCCGGCGGCGAGTCCTACGGGCCCGTGGACGGGACGGCCATGAGCGACGACGACGTCGCCGACCTCTTCGGCAAGCAGGACGGCATCATGGACATCCTCAAGTCCTACGGCTACAAGGGCGGCGCGAACCGGATGTACCGGACCGCCGACGGCAAGGCCGAAGTCACCGTCACCCTGCTGAAGTTCGGCTCCACCGCGATGGCGGCCGACTTCGCCAGGAACTACAAGATCAAGTCGCTGGACCCGTTCGACATCGACGGCGACTCCGGCGGCCGCGGCTACCTGAAGGCCCCCAAGCAGCAGGCCTATACCGGCTCGATGAGCGGCATCTCCAGCCAGGGCGACGTCCAGTACACGATCGACGTCGACGTGAAGGGGACGCCCGACAAGGCGCTGCTGAACGAGCTGATGAAGCGCCAGCGCGAGTGGCTCACCACCGGCGGCTGAGCCCGGCTCCGCCCTTTCCCCGTCCTCTTCCTCCTCCTCTGGAGCCACTTCCGTGACCACCG
>NZ_LFVW01000129.1:0-18054 GCF_001182915.1 Kitasatospora sp. MY 5-36 | reverse complement strand
GCCCGAGCCCCCCGGCTCCGCCGGCTCGCTCTCCCCGCCTCTCACCCTGATAGACGTCCATCCTGCCGGGGGGTTGCAGCCGGGTTCGAAGAAATTTTTCGCGGCCCCGCTCCCGCCCCCACCCCTGGACCGAGGGCGGCGTCCAACTCCCCGGCCCGCGAATCCCGGGGCGAGTACCTGGTGCACGTAGGAGCGGTCGGCCCAACTGGTGAGAGTGCTGTTGACGGTCGAAATGATCGGCGTCTGCAGATTGTCGAACAGCACCACCGGCTCCAGTGAGGAGTTCATGATCGAGCCGGAGTCTGCGGTGATCGGCACTCACCCGATCACCGGGACGGCAGACGAGACTTGGAGTGAGAAGGTCAAGCGACTACCTGATCCGATCAGGCCAGGTGCTCGATGACGGCCCGGGCGGCGCGCAGCAGTGCCTCGTCGTTCTTGATATTCCCGAAGAAGCCGCCGCTTCGGCGGGCGAGGGCGAGTTCGGCGTGGATCCGTGGAAGGGCAGGTGCGGCGGCGGGGCCCATCCGCTGGAGGCAGTCCACGACGGGGCCTGCGGTCGAGTCGTTCTCCTCCCATGCCTCCAGCAGCACAGGTAGGACGGCCGCGGCCTCGGCTGGGCCGCCGATGTCGTGGATCGCGGCGGCGGCGTGCACCCGGATCCCGACATGGCCGGTTTCGGACAACTGCCGCAGGCGGGGCAGCGCTGCGGCCGCAGACCGTCCCATCCGGCCGAGGACGTCGGCGGCGTCCTGGTCCTTGCTGGTGTCGAGCAGGGCGGTCAGCCGCGGCACGGCATCGGCGGGGTCGCACTCGATGTCCCACAGGGCCTTCACCGCCGCGAAGCGCAGGTCCGTGTCCTCGGCGCCGAGGAGCGGCCGGACCGTCTCCAGCGCTGACGCGGCGCCGGTGCCGATGGATCCCAGCGCGTAGAGGGCCGCGCCGGCGGTCTGCCACTGCTCCTGCGCGACGGCGGTGGTGAGGGCCGTGGTGAGCGCGGGTACGGCTGCCGGGTCGCCGAGCGCGTTGAGGGCGGCCATCAGCGCGGTGGCGGATCCCCAGGGCCAGGAGAAGTCCGCGTCGGCCAGGCGTCGGGTCAGCCTCGGCAGCAGTTCTCCGGTGGCCTGCGGGAGGTGTCCGGCGACCTGCACGGCGCGCCAGTCGTCGGTGCCGGTGTCGAGCGCCGTCAGCAGGCCGGGCAGGGCTCGCTCGTCACCGAGGCCGGCCAGCGCCGTGACAGCCTGCTGGTGGGCCCGGCGCAGCAGCGGGTGTGGTGCGGCCCAGACGGTCGGGCCGTGGGTGGTGCGGTGTGCTTCGACGAGGGTGGCGAGGGCTTCTCGTGCGGGTTCGGCGAGGGTTGGGGGGAGCTTGCCGAGGGTTTCGGCCGCTTCGGCGGTGGTGTACGGGTCGTCGGGGAGCAGGCAGTCGGCGAGCAGGAGGACGAGGCCGGTGTGGTTGCCGCGCCAGGAGCGGATCAGGTCCCAGGTCATGGTGACGGCGTCGTGGCGGGTGGCCGCGTCGGGGCTGCGGAGTTGGGCGGTGAGCAGGGCGGTGCGTTCGGGCACCCGTGCGTCCAGTACCCGGTGGAAGGTGGTCAGTAGCTCGGTGGTGGGGGCGTGGACGCGGCCGTGGCGGTCGAGGTCGTCGAAGACGGCGGCTATCTGCGGTGGGACACCTCGGTCCGGTGCCGGTTCGGTGGCGATGTCCGTGCAGGTGCACTGCCCGCAGTCGGCCGGTCGGGCCTCGTCCTCGGGCTCGGGTTCCGGTTCGGGGGTGAGCTGCCGGAGCAGACCGGTCGCCGTCGGGACGAGGCTGTCGTCGATCGCCTCCGGTGTGCAGGCGGCCTGGTGGACTAGGGCGGCGAGCCGGATGTCGGCGTCCAACGCGGGGTCGGCTGCCAGCACGGCGAGCCAGGTCGTCACCGGGCCGAGCGCGCCTGGCAGTCGTTGGGCCAGCGTCGCGGCGGTCTCGATGACCAGGAGCCGCTCCAGAGTGCCGCTCTCGGCCGCCAGCCGCTCACGCAGCAGGGCGAACGCCCGCTCGGCGTCGTCGAGGAACAGCCCCAGCGCCGGGACGGCGGCCTGTCGCACCTGCGGATCCGAGTCCGCCGCGTGCCGGACGAAGTCCGCGATGCGCTCACGCATCCGAGGCACAACGTCCGCGTGGGGCGTCGACGCGTGGCCGGACGGACTGTAGTAGACGCCGTCGGGGTCGCAGTCCAGCGCCGCGCTGCCGATGCTGAGCATGAGCCGGATGACAGCTGCGCGGTCGGGCACCTGCGGGTCGTTGGCGAGCGCGAACAGGAACGGAAGGCTCGCCGCCGTGCACGAGTAGACGTCGCCCTGATGGTGGGCCGAGCTGTAGAAGCGGCTGAAGGCCCGCTCCCGGACGTTCGGGTCCGGCGAGGCCATCTGCTCCAGCCACAGCGGTACTTCGTCAGCCGGACCATAGGCGTGGCCCATCGACGACCAGTCGACGCGGTCGAGGCCCTCCAGATTGTTGATCATGGGTCACACGGTGACACGGGGGACTGACACCGCCACCAGCGCGGCCGATCGCTGGTCAAGGTCGAGGCGGTGCCGGGATCCCCGATGATCATCGACGGGCCGGTAGCACCGTTGGGGCAAGTGAGCGTTCTTTCCCCCAGCTGGGATGGAGGTTGAGTTATCCCCGCGAGCGCGGGGCCGACCCCTCGGCCCCGGTGTCGACCGTGACCGTTCTGGAGTTATCCCCGCGAGCGCGGGGCCGACCAGACACCGCTCTCGCCTCGGGACATGATCGCGGAGTTATCCCCGCGAGCGCGGGGCCGACTACGCCGCGGCCGCGGCGGTCAGCTGCTTGCGGGAGTTATCCCCGCGAGCGCGGGGCCGACCTTCCGGATGTCCAACTGGAACGGCTCTATCGCCGAGTTATCCCCGCGAGCGCGGGGCCGACACTTCCTGACCTGCTGTGATTGGGATCAGAGCGCGCCAATTCATTCAGTTCGGTTTCGGAGCTCCGCGGGCGCGGGGCCGGTGTCCCGGAGGCCGTCTTTCCGAGGTGCGCCCTGGCAAGCCGGCTCTGAGCCTTCGAAGGCGTGGTACGGGCTGTTGTCAGGCGTGGGTGTAGGGGACGGGTTCGCCGGTGAGGACGTCGGTCAGGGAGCGGGGGCGGAGTGGCTGACGCAGGACGACCGTCAGCTCGGCGATGCCGCCGTCCTCGCAGCCGATGTTCGGGCCCGAGGCGTCGCGGCGCTTGAGCAGCAGTGCGACCTGCTTGTCCGTTTCCCGTGCCACCAGGTCGGGCTTGTAGTCGCAGCCGCTCCAGGAGACCTCCATCGTGATCGTGCGGTCGTTCGCCGCCACGGCCGTGTTCTTCGTGGACGGGTCGGCGAGCGCGATGCGACGCAGGACCGATGCGTCCCGCCGCTTATACGGCAACGGATAGTCGGATCCGCCCGCCCCCTCGGAGCATGCCGACACCGCCACCGCGATCAACCCCACCGTGACCGTCCAATGTCTGTGGCGCACCGTCAAGTTCACGTCCCCGCCCTCCCCTTGTCGTGGGCCACGATAGGTCCGCTTCAACGGCGGCACCACACACGGTGTCGGCACGTGGCACGCCGACGGGTGATGCCGCCGCCCACGGTGCCCAGACCCGCCCAAGCAGCGGAGCCGACCTCAGCCGGGCAGCCGGGCGCGGGCGGACCGTCAAGCCACCTGCGATGTGGGCCCGTACGGGCCCGGCGTCGGCCGTTCCGGCGGGACCTGCCACTTCGACTGGCAGCACGCCACCGACAGGAACGGCCTGTTCATGGCACTCGGTGAAGCCCTCATCGGCCCCTGCGGCACCGACGGCAGCAGCACCGCAGACCGACGGGTTCGGGGGTCAGGCCACCGGGTCGGACCGGTGTGTGCGCCAGAGCGACCTGAGGGCTTCGAGCTCGATGCGGGGAAAGTGCTCGCCCCATTTGCCGCGGTATCCGCTCTCGCCGTACTTCGTGGCGGCGTCGTCGAAGCAGCGGATCACTGCTCGCGCCACGGTGTCGACGTCCTGCTGGGTCGACCAGATCTCGGTGCCGGCGTTGTCGTGCCGGGAGCCGTCCGGTAGTCGGAGGAGGCGGATCCACACGTCGTCGCCTTCGCGGTAGAAGATCCACCGGAAAGCGGTGGGTTCCGCTTCGAACTGGGACCGTGTCTCGGCTTCGCCGCTGACCAGTCGGGCGATCGCCGTCAGGAGGTCCTCAGGGGCGTTGGTGATGTACGAGGCTGTGACTTGGGCATCGTTCTGCCCGTCCGTGACACGGCAGTTTGCCCACCCGGGTCCGTCGAGGGTCCAGACGAGCCGCAGGTCAGCCACGGCCGCCGTCCTGCTGGGTGAGGAAGCGTCGGACTTCGGCCGCGAGGGCGGACGTCTGTTCGCCGACGTCGAGCCAGGTCGTGACGGAAGCCTCCCAACCCCGGGCCGCACTTCTCCACGGGCGAAGGGTCCAGGTCAGTCCGACGTGACCGCCGGAGCGGAAGACCGCGCTGACGGTGAGGTCCCGGTCGTCGGTCTGCCAGACCCGGTGCCCGTCCCAGCCGTGGAAGTCGGCGGCCAGTTCCTCGAGGAAGGCCGCCAGGCCGGCGCCCCGGTTCCAGGCGACCACCTCGTCGACGCGTACGGCCAGCCCCGGCGCGGAGGCCTCGACCGCGTACCGCACGCGGTCCTCGTCGGGCCGGGAGGGGTCGCGGAGCTGTACGGTGACGGCGCGGTTGTCCTGGCAGCGGACGGTCACGGCGGCCGGCGTGTCGGGTTCGGTGTCGTGGGAGCTCACCGGGTGAACGGTAGATCACGGAGGCCCTGCCCGTCGCGGGGGTTGCGCGTCGGGGAGGCGTCCCGCGCGATGATGAGGACCAAGTGGCAGCCTGGCTATGGGAGTTGCCCCACCCGCCGCGGACCGGAGGGTGGGGCGCCCGGAGGGGTGCCCCACCCGTGCGGCCCGCTAGCCGGCGTGGAGGGCGAGGGTCGGGGAGAGGCGGGCGGCCCGGACGGCCGGGTAGAGGCCGGCGACCGTGCCGATGAGCAGGGTGGCGGCGAAGCCCCCGGTGACGGCCCACGGGGGGACCATCCAGGGCAGGCCGCCCGAGGCGGCGAAGGCGTAGGTGGCGGCCGCGCCCAGGGCCACGCCGGCCAGTCCGCCCAGACCGGAGAGCAGGAGGGACTCGGTCACGAACTGGAGGCGGATCTGGCCCCTGGTGGCGCCCAGGGAGCGGCGCAGTCCGATCTCGTGGCGCCTCTCCAGCACCGAGATGATCATCGTGTTGGCGACCCCGACGCCGCCGACCAGGAGCGCCACCCCGCCCAGCCCGAGCAGGAGGTCGGTGAACGCCCCCTCGGTGGCGGCCTTGGCCTGGAGCGCCGAGGAGGGGTCGGTGACCTGCACGTTGTGCGGGTTCTGCGGATCGACGGTGCGGGGGATCAGCTCGCGGACCGCGCTGACCGTCCGGTCCGTCGACCGTTCGTAGATCTGGGTCGGGTGGCCGTCGAAGCCCAGCAGCGTGCCGGCGCCGTCCCAGCCGACCAGGGCGGCCCGCTCGATCTCGGGAGCCAGCGGCAGCGGGTCGAGGATGCCGATGACGGTGAAGTACCGGCCGCCGATGTGGACCTGCTGACCGGGGGCGGTGATGCCCAGGCGCTGGGCCGCGACGTGTCCGAGCACCGTCGACGGGTAGCGCCCGTTGGCCTCGTTGAGCCAGGTGCCCGAGCCGACCGCGCCGCGTACGACGTCCAGCAGTCCTTCGGTGGCGGCCTTCACGGTGATGCCGCCGGTCTCGTCGTCGGGGATCTTCTCGCTGCGCCGGACGGACTGCGCCAGGTCACCGGTCGCGCCGACCTGCTCGACCCCGGGGATGCGGCTCAGCATGCCGACCGACTCCTCGGGCAGCTTCACCTTCTCGCCGAACAGCCCCTGGCCGGGGGAGGCCACCAGCAGGTTGGTGCCCAACCGGTCGAGCTGCCGAAGGAGTTGGGCCTTGCTGGAGGAGGAGATGCCGACCACCGCGATCATGGTGGCGATGCCGATGGCGATGCCCAGCGCGGACAGCACCACCCGCAGCGGCCGGGTGCGCAGGCCGGCCGAGCCGACGTGGAGGACGTCACGGGGGCCGAGCCGGGCCGGGGAGAGCCGTGTGCGGCTCATCGCTCCCCACCCTGATCGGCCGGGACGGCGGCGCCGGTGCGCAGGTCCGCCACGACGCGGCCGTCGCGGATCCGGACCTGGCGGGGCAGGCTGTCGGCGATCTCGCCGTCGTGGGTGATCACCGCGATGGTGGCACCGTCGGCGTTGAGGTCGTGCAGCAGCTCCATCACCGCTTCGCTCGAGGCGGAGTCCAGCGCGCCGGTCGGCTCGTCGGCCAGCAGCAGGTCCGGCTCGCCGACCACCGCCCGGGCGATCGCCACCCGCTGCCGCTGGCCGCCCGACAGCTCGTGCGGCCGGTGGTGCATGCGGTCCGCGAGCCCGACCCGCTCCAGGGCCAGGGCCGCGCGCCTGCGGCGCTGGGCGCGCGGCAGGCCCGAGTAGAGCAGGCCCTCGGCGACGTTGTCCCGGGCGCTGACCCCGGCCACCAGGTGGAAGGACTGGAAGACGAATCCGATGTGCCGGGCGCGCAGGGCGGACAGCCGGCGGTCGGAGAGGGCGGCGACGTCGTGGCCCGCCAGGGTGACGGATCCGGCGCTGGGCCGGTCCAGGGTGCCGACGATGTGCAGCAGGGTGGACTTGCCCGACCCCGAAGGGCCGACGATGGCGAGCAGTTCGCCGCTTCCGATGCGCAGGTCCACCCCCTGTAGCGCCACGACCCCGCCCGGGTACTCCTTGGTGACCTGGTTCAACTCGACCACCGCGTTCATGACTTGGGCACCCCGACCTTCATTCCCTCGGCCAGGCCGGTCCCGCTGACCTCGACCCGGCCCTGTCCGAACATGCCGAGCTCGACCGGGACTTCGCGCACCTTCCCGTTCTCCACGACCTGGATTCCGAAGCCCCCGCCGGTCAGCGCGAGCAGGGCGTTGACCGGTACCGTCAGCACGTCCTCGCGGACCTCGCCCTCGAGCTCGACGGTGACCGGCGCCTGGTCGAAGCCCTCGGCCTGCCCCGGGTCGTCGAAGACCACCCGGGCGGTGATCTTGGCGGGCTTGTCCTGGGAGCCCTGCTCCTTGCCGTCCTCACCGATGGTGCGGTCGACGGAGGCGACCTTGCCCTTGGCCCTGCCGCCGCCGGGCAGAGCGACCTCGACCCGGGTACCGGGCTTGGCGAGGTCGGCCCGGGAGACCTCGATCCTGATCTGCACCTGCCGTTCGGAGCCGGTGGTGGTGAGGACCGGCTTGCCGGGAGCGGCCTGGTCGCCGACGGCCGCGTCGTTCTTCTTGATCCGCACCGGACCGGGCGAGAAGGCGATCTGCTCGGGGCCGATCTCGCCGGTCTGGGCCAGACCGTGGGCCTTCTGCCAGCGCTTGACCGCCTCCACGGTGCCGGGGGTGAACTCCTCGTCCTCGGCCAGCCCCTTGCCGTGGCCCAGGGCGCGGAGGTTCTCCTTCAGCTGTCTGACGTCCGGCCCCTTGTCGCCCGCCTTCAGCGTCCGGTACACGGGGCGCTCGCCGACCATGAGCCGGATCTTCCGGCCGTCGACCTCGTAGAGGACCCCATCGCGCTCCACCAGCGCGCCGGCCTCCGGGAGCCAGGTGAGGGTGCCCGTCACACCGGCGTTGAACCGGCGCTCCTCGGCGTACCCGAGGGTCCCGTCCACCTGGGTCCGGCTGCTCAGGTCCTGTCGTTCCACCGAGCCCGTGCTCGGCGGCAGCCCGTCCGTGCGGTCCGTGCCGGCGCTCGCGCCGCCGCCGGTCTGCGAGAGGGCCGTGACCCCGCCCACCAGCGAGACCGAGGTGACCAGCGCGGCGATCAGGTACGTTCGGCGGCTCCGCCCGCGCTCACTCCGCATTCTGACCACTGCACGCCTTGTTCGCCTTGTCGAACCTGTCCTTGTCGGGGCCCTCCGGGACCTTCATCGCCTGTCCCGACATCGCCGAGTCGCCGTCGAACTTCGGGTCCGGCATGTCCACACCGTTACCGCGCATGCACTGGGCGAACTTGAGAGCCCTGTCCTTGTCGGCCTGGGACATCTTCGAGCCGCCCGCGCCGCCGGCTCCACCGCAGGCCTTGAGGGCTTCCGCCATCTTGTCCTGGCCGCCCTCGAGGACCAGGCCCCGCGGGTCCTGGCCCGGCTCCGGCTCCTTCACCTGGGCGCCGTGTTCGCGCAGGCACTTACGGTGCTCGTAGGCCTGGTCCGCCGCCGCGCCCCTGCCCGACGAGTCCGAGCCGCCGCCCCCGCCGGAGCCCGTGGCGCCTCCGCCACAGGCCGCGGTGAACAGCGCCATCCCCGCCACCAGCACGGCCGCCGCGCCGTACCTGTGGTTCCGCATGTGGTTCCGCATGGAATTCCTCCGTGTCCGATTGCGAGCGGCCGGCCACCGTGTCCGATACGTCTCCGATACCGGGTGACCGACGACGCAGAGGCTGGCACGCACCCGCGTTTCGCCGCTGTCAGCCGAGACCTTTACGGCGACGAAAGGTGGCTTTCAGGTACACCTGATGTCATGCGTGTACTGATCGTGGAGGACGAGGAATTCCTGGCGGACATGATCGCCGAGGGATTGCGGCGCGACGCCCTGGCCGTCGACGTCGTGTACAACGGCGCCGACGCGCTGGAACGGCTGCGCCTCACCGACTACGACGTGCTCGTACTCGACCGCGACCTGCCCGGAGCGCACGGCGACGAGGTGTGCCGGAGCGTCGTCGAGCAGCGGCTGCTGACCCGGGTGCTGATGCTCACCGCCGCCGGCACCGTCCGCGACCGCGTCGACGGCCTGGACCTGGGCGCGGACGACTACCTCACCAAGCCGTTCGCCTACGAGGAACTGCTGGCCCGGGTCCTGGCCCTCGGCCGCCGCACCCACCCCGCCCTTCCGCCGGTCATCGAACGTGCCGGCATCACCCTCGACACCGCCCGCCGCCAGGCCTTCCGGGAGGGCCGCTACCTCGCCCTGTCCCGCAAGGAGTTCGGCGTCCTGGAGGTGCTGATGCAGGCCGAGGGCGCCGTGGTCAGCGGTGAGGACCTGATCGACCAGGTGTGGGAGCGGAACATGGGATACCGCACCAACGCGGTCCGGGTCGCCCTCAGCAAACTCCGCGCCAAGCTCGGCGAGCCGTCGGTCATCGACACCGTGCCCGGCCACGGCTACCGCATCGGCGTCCCGGCGTGAGGCGCTCCGCCCCGGTCGGCCCGAACCGCCTTCCGCTGCTTCCGCTGCCGGGCAGAGCGCGCCCGCGGCGGCCCGGCAGAGCACGCCCGCGGCTGCCGGGCGGGGAGCGGGGCCGGCTGACCATGCTCTACGGCGGGCTGCTCGTCCTCGCCGGGGCCATGCTCATCGTCCTGGTCAACTTCCTGGTCCGGGAGGGGCTGTACACCTCGATCAGCACGGCCGTCGCCGTCGAACCGCGACTGGCCACACTGGCGACCCCGGACCCGGCCGCCGCGGCGAAGACCCTCACGGTGGGAACCGCCGCGCCCGCGAACGCCCCACCCGGGAGCGCCCCCGCCGGAGCCGATCCCGCCGACGGCGGACAGTCCCACTTCCAGGCCGTCAAGGTCGTCACCCAGGCCGCCGAGCAGGCCGCCCAGAACCAGCTGCTGACCGTCTCCCTGATCGCCCTGGCCGCCTTCGCCGTCATCTCGATGGCACTGGCCTGGTGGATGTCGGGACGGGTGCTGCGCCCGGTGGCGGTGATCACCAACACGGCGCGGCGGCTCTCGGGTGAGAACCTGCACGAGCGGATCGCCCTCGACGCACCCCCGGGCGAACTCAAACAGCTCGCCGACACCTTCGACGACATGCTCGACCGCATGGAGCAACTGGTCGGTGCGCAGCAGCGGTTCGCGGCCAACGCCGCACACGAACTGCGCACCCCGCTCGCGGTGCAGCGGGCCGCGGCCGAGATCGGGCTGGCCACCGGGGACCCGGCCGCCGTCGCCCGGGTCCGCCGCAAACTGATCGAGGTCTCCGAGAGCAGCGAACGGCTCATCGAGGGCCTGCTGTTGCTGTCCGTCTCCGACCAGAGGCTGGACCACCGCGAACCGGTCGCGCTGGACCAGCTGGCCCGCGCGGTGGCCGCCGAGTGCGCCGCCCCGGAGGAAGCCCGGACGAACGGCGTCACCGTCCGGACCGACACCGCCCCCGTGTCCGTCGACGGTGATCCGGTGCTGCTGGCACACCTGGTACGCAACCTGGTCGGCAACGCCCTGCGCTACAACCACGACGGCGGCCGGGTCGACGTCGACGTGCGCGACGGCGTCCTGGAGGTCGCCAACACCGGCCCCCAGGTGCCGCCGGAGACGGTCCCCTACCTCTTCGAGCCCTTCCGCCGCCTCCAGGAGCGTCGGCACAGCCCGCGTGAGGGCGCGGGCCTCGGCCTGTCCATCGTCGCCTCCATCGCACGCGCCCACCACGCCACCGTCACCGCCGACCCCGGCAGCACGGGCGGACTGCGCGTCCGGGTCGAGTTCCCCACGGCCTGACCCGGCGGCCAGGGGCACCCGCAGGGCACGCGATCGGCCTCGCCCACCGCCCCAGTGCCTACTGGGCGGTGGGTTCCCGGGTCGCCGTGCGGTAGAAGTTCAGCGAGACCGGTCCCTTCGTGCTGGTCGCCTCCGGGCTCTTGCCCGTCATCTTCCGCTTCTCGGCAGCGTGGTACCGGAGGTCCTCGACGCTGTCCGCCGGCGGGACCGGATTGTCGGCCTCGAAGAGCTGGGAATGTCCCGAGTCGGCCACGACGAAGGTGTCCCCGTGCATGTTGGCCTGGCTCTCGCCCGCGTCGCCGAAGTTCGCCGCCACCAGGATGTGGACGCCTTCGTACGGTTCGTTCCAGAGGCTCTCCGCGGCGTTGTCCGAGCATATTTGGAGGCGGACCTGAACGCCCTTCACCGTGGTCTCGAAGTTCTCCTGCCCGATGGCGAAGAAGCCTTGCTCCATCTCCTCCGGTGAACGGTCCGGAGCTCCTCCCCAGTCCGGCGCCTCGAAACGCTTCGTGTAGGTCTTCGGATCCTGGCCGCCCTGGAAGACACGCGCGTAGTTGTCGAACACGGTCACGTTGCCCGACCCGTCGGGGTCAGGTCCTTGCTCCCAGATCTCCTCCAGCTCCGCTACCGAGTCCTTCGCGTATCCGTTGTCGGCACCCATGTTCTCCTTGAGCCGCTTCCGGCCCTCCTGCTGTTCGGCGCGCGCCTGGTCCGATTCGTGCGCGTCGAGGGAACGTCGGCGGCCGATGGTTCCCGGCACCACCAGGTAGTTGCTGGGCAGGATCGCCAGGCGTTCGGCGAGCCACTCGTCCACGCCGGCCGCCTGGTCCCCGCTCAGGAAGTGGGTGCCCTGGCCGCTGAAGTAGTACTCCGGCGCGGTGAAGATGTACACCTGCTCCGGGTCGTACCGCTTGCTCCATTCGAGGAACGCGGTGTCCAGGGCCTCGCCCAGGAGCTTCTTCTTCTCCAGCTCGACGGCCGACCACTGCGCACCCGCTTTCATCACCTTGTCCGTGGGGGCCTGGACGCTGGCGATGTGGACACCGGTCCTGTCCGCGCCGATCTCCGTGTCATGGGGATCGAACGTCTCGCGCGCCCACGGCTCGGTGCTCCCGAGGCGCCCGCCGGCGGCGTCCGCGAGGTTCGCCGCGACCTCGCGGTCCTCCTCCGCCGACGCGCGCTGCACCGCTACGTCGGTACGGGTGCCGACGGCGGCTCCGCCCTCGGTCCGCGCCGGCGGATGCACCGACCGCCGCATGACGCGAACGGCGTTGGCCTCGGCCTCGCGTTCGAAGCGGTCGGAGGGGTCGGAGACCTTCAGCCCGGTGCCGTCGTCCGTTCCGGCGACGGGGCCCTGGCGCTGCTGGATGACGTGGGTGAGTTCGTGGGCGAGGGTGTGCTTGTCGCCTCCGCCCTCGCCGATGACGACGTGGTGGCCGGAGGTGTAGGCGCGGGCGCCCACGTCCACTGCCGAGGCCCGCGCGGCGGCGTCCGTGTGGATGCGGACGTCCGAGAAGTCCGCGCCGAGCCGGCCTTCCATCTCGGCGCGCGTGCCGTGGTCGAGCGGACGCCCCGGGGAGCGCAGGACGTCCTGGACGGTGGAGCGCTGAACGGCGTGTTCGGCCTGCCCGTAGTCGAATTCGCCGCCCTGACCGGGCTGTTCCTGAGCCCCTGGCCGTCCGGTCCGGCGGAGCATCCGGACGACCGCCGCGTTGCCGACGCTGCGCTGGAGGGCCAGGAGAGGCGGCGCGCCCCCGATCGCGGGCTTGCTCGCCGGTGGACGGCTGCGCTCGGCCTCATCGGTCTTCGCGCTGTGCTGGGCGTGCATGGTCTCCCTCTCGCACGGCAGGCGGTCACCCTCCTGACTAACAGACGGGCAGGGGCTCCACCAGAGGCGCGAAGGCAGTCCGGGCTGCCTGATCGGGCACGACGCGCTGCCCGTCGCGCAGGCACGGCCACCGTTCGCCCGTCACGGGAACGGCCCCGATCCGCCGCCGGTCAGTCCGTGGCCGGCCGGTCCCAGCCGAGCTGGATGAACACGCCGAGGCGGTCGCCCACGGCGCGGATCCCGACGATCCGCCCGGCGCGGACGACGCCGAGCGGTTCGCCTTCGCGCCCGACGCCCTCCTGCTCGGTTTCGAGGCGCTGCGCTCGGGCTGAGGCGGGGCCGGGGTGCCTGGCATCCACCAGGTGCCAGGCCAGGCCGTTGGGCGACGAGGCCGTTGCCGGGTGGGCGGACGACCGGTGTCGGCAGGGCGTCAGCCTGCGAGGAGCTGTCGTGCCTTCACCAGGCGCGCTCGATGGTCCTCGATCCACCCGACCGGCGGGGACATCGGCAGGCTGACCGTCACCTGCGAGGACGGGTCGTCGCTCACCGTCACCCCGATCGCCCTGGAAGGGAGCGGCTTGATCCTCAACCGGACCGTCCGGCCGGAGTCCAGCCATGAGACGAACCTGGCACCGGCAAGACCGTCGAGGGCTTCCTCCCACCTGTCCAGATCGAAGGACGTGATCCCCACCGGGAAACCGCCGGTGATGGTCTCCGTCGACACGGTGAACTCGCAGTCCAGGAACTCGCTGCCCGGATCCGGTCGCTTCAGCACCCGCAGCGCGACGACGTGACCGCTCGTCCCGGGCGGGTCGGCAAGGTGGATCAGATCGTCCAGTCCGCTGTGCAGTTCGTCGTCCATCACAGCCCTCTCGCTTGGTCTCGGAGAAGGGCATCCTTCCGGACGGCACCGACAGCTCCGGTGCCACCGGCACCGGCCGGATCGGCCGCACTTGCCCCCGGGTGGGCTGCGGGACGAGGCTGGAGGGGAGAGGGAAACGGGTGCGGGAGGCGTCGCTCGTGGACGGAGACGAGCCTGCCGGCCGGTCCGCCGGCGGGCACCGGAGTGTGCCGCACACGGCCGACCTGCGGGTCGAGGCCTGGGCGCCGACGGCGGAGGGCTGTATCGGCGAGCTGGTGCACGGCGTCGTCGGCAGTTTCGCCGACCTGGCCGGCGCGCGGATCGTCGGCGAGCGCGGCTGCACGGTCCTCGCGGTGAGCGATCCGGACCTGCTGGCGGGCGTCCTGGAGGAGGTCGTCTACCGGATGGACGTCGACGGCGAACTGCCGGTGGCGGTGGCGGTCGGCCCGATCGAGGGCCTGGACGGCGCCCGTCGGGTGGCGGTCCGGTTCCGGATGGCCGATGCCGCCACGGCCGCCCTGGTCGGCGCCGTGCCGAAGGCCGTCTCACTGCACGACCTGGACCTGAGCGCCGGGCCGGACGGCTGGACCTGCCAGGCCACGGTGGACGTCTGAGCCCGGTCCCGGCGCGGTGGGCCGGAGCCGCGGGAGCGGGGTGAGCGAGGTGGAGATCGCACTGACCGAGGCCGGCCGGTACCGCTGGCGGATCGAGCCGCGCCCGCCGATGCGGGTGCCCGGGGTGGTGTTCGCGAGCGCCGCGCTGCTGCCGCAGGCCGCCGGGGACAAGGCGCTGGAGCAGGTGGCGAACGTGGCGACGCTGCCCGGGATCGTCCGCGCCTCCTTCGCGATGCCGGACGTGCACTGGGGCTACGGCTTCCCGATCGGCGGGGTCGCCGCGACCGACGTCGAGCGGGGCGGGGTGGTCTCGCCGGGCGGGGTGGGCTTCGACATCTCCTGCGGGGTCCGGCTGCTGGCGGCCGGGGTCGGCCGGGACGAACTCGACCCGGAGCGGATCGGCCGCCTGATGGACCTGCTGGACCGCACCGTCCCGCGCGGCCTGGGCCGGGGCGGCCTGTGGCGGCTCGGCGGACCGGAGGAGCTGGACGAGCTGCTGATCGGCGGTGCCCGCTACGCGGTCGAGCACGGCCACGGCGTGCCGCGCGACCTGGAACGCTGCGAGGACCGTGGCGTGCTGGCCGGCGCGGCTCCCGGGGAGGTGAGCACCCGGGCCGTCGAGCGCGGGCTGCAGCAGGTCGGCAGCCTCGGCTCGGCCAACCACTTCCTGGAGGTGCAGGCCGTCGACCGGGTGCACGACCCGCGGACCGCCGCCGCCTTCGGACTGCGGCCGGGCCAGGTCTGCGTCATGATCCACTGCGGTTCGCGCGGCCTCGGCCACCAGATCTGCACCGACCACGTCCGCGCCATGGACCGCGAACTGCACCGCTACCGGATCGAGCTCCCGGACCGCCAGCTCGCCTGCACCCCGGTCGACTCCCCGCGCGGCCGCGCCTACCTGGGCGCCATGACCGCGGCCGCCAACTACGGCCGGGCCAACCGGCAGCTGCTCGCCGAGGCGGCCCGCCGCGCCTTCGCCACGGTGCTCGGGGTCGGGCTGGAGCTGGTCTACGACGTCTCGCACAACCTCGCCAAGCTGGAGACCCACGAGGTGGACGGCGAGCTCCGGACGCTGTGCGTGCACCGCAAGGGCGCCACCCGGGCGCTGCCGCCGGGCGACCCCGACCTGCCCGCCGACCTGGTGGAGGCCGGGCAGCCGGTGCTGGTGCCGGGCACCATGGGCACCGCCTCGTACGTCATGGTCGGACTGCCCGGCAACGAGGCCTTCCGCTCCGCCTGCCACGGCGCCGGGCGGGTGCTGAGCCGCCACCAGGCGCTGCGCACCGTGCGCGGCGAGCGGCTGAAGAGCGAGCTGGAGGCGCGGGGGATCGCGGTGCGGCCGGCCTCCTGGCGGGCGCTGGCCGAGGAGACCCCCGAGGCGTACAAGGACGTCGACGCGGTGGCCGCCGTGACCGAGGCCGCGGGGCTCGCCCGGCAGGTCGCCCGGCTGGTGCCGCTGGGGGTGTGCAAGGGGTGAGACACCCTCCGTTTCGGCCGCGTCCCTCGACTCGCCCGGCCGGGCGCGCTTGGATGTCGGACGCGTCCGTCACCGGGGCGCGTCCGGCGACGGATCGCATCCCGTCGCCGGAGCCCGTCCGGCACCGTCGGGCGCGTCCCTCACAGGAGGTGGTCATGCCGGGAAGCCCGGATCCAGCCGTCGACCGCCGGGGCACCGGAGGCGGTCCGGTGATCGAACTGCGGGCGCTCACCAAGCGCTACGGCAGTACGGTCGGCATCGAACAGCTGGACGTGTCGGTCGAGGCCGGCGAGGTGTTCGGCCTGCTCGGCCCCAACGGCGCCGGCAAGACCACCACGCTGCGCTGCCTGGTCGGCCTGCTCGGCCCCAGCGACGGGCAGGTGCGGGTGCTCGGCCTGGACCCGGTGGCCGACCACGGCCGGCTCGCCCCCTCGATCGGCTACCTGCCCGGCGAACTGCGGCTCTACCCCGAGCTCACCGGGCAGCAGACCCTCGACCTGCTCGCCGCCCTCCAGGGCGCCCCGGTCCCGCGCCAGCGCGAGCTGTGCGAGCGGCTGAAGCTCTCCCGGGCCGACCTGGCCCGGCCGGTGGGGCAGTACTCGCGCGGCATGAAGCAGAAGCTCGGACTCGTCCAGTCGCTCCAGCACCGGCCGCCGGTGGTGGTGCTGGACGAGCCGAGCGAGGGGCTCGACCCGCTCGTCCAGGAGACCTTCTACGAACTGCTCGCCGAGGAGGCCGCGGCCGGGCGGACCGTCCTGCTCTCCAGCCACGTGCTGCCCGAGGTGCAGCGGACCTGCGGCCGGGTCGCCATCGTCCGCCACGGCCGGCTGGTCACCGTCCGCTCGGTGGCCGAACTGCGCCAGGCCCGGGCCCGCCGGGTCCGGCTGCTCCTCGACGACGGGCGGGGCGCCCGGCCGCTGGGCGCCGCCGAGCGGTGGTCGCCGCGCTGGGACGGCCCGCGGGTCGAGCTGCTGGTGCCGCCGGACGAGGTGGTCGCGGCGGTGCGCACCCTGCTCGCCGAACTGCCGGTGGCCGACCTGACGGTGGAGGAGGCGGGCCTGGACGAGGCCTTCCTCGACCTCTACCGGTCCGTCGGGGCCGAGGAGCCTTCGACCGGCGGCAGCCGGCCGGAGCGGGAGGAGCGGCCGTGAACCCGGGCACCGTCAACCGCCGCCTCCCGCTGGTCTGGCTCGCCCTGCACCGGCGGCGCCGGATGCTGCTCTCCCTGCTGTTCGGCATGGTCGTCTTCGAGGCCCTGATCGTGGTGATCGCCGGGACCATCCCGCCCGGCGACCTGTTCGGCGGCGGCCGCACCCCGCCCGGCGCGTTCAAGGCCTTCAGCGGCTCCAACGGCGACGTCTCCATCGCCAGCTACCCCGGCCTGCTCGGCGCCGGGCTCACCCACCCGTTCTGGATCGCCCTCCAGCTGACCGTGATCGGCTCGCTCGGCGCCGCCGCCGTCGCGGCCGACGTCGAGTCCGGCACCATCGAGCTGCTGATGACCCGCCCGGTCTCCCGCCGCCGGCTGCTCGCCGAGCGGACCGGCGCCCTGGTCTCCGCCTCGGTGCTGCTCAACGCCGCCGCCACGCTGACCCTCGCTCTCGGGGTGGCGGTCTCCGCGCCGCTGCGCGAGGCCGTCCCGGAGGGCGCGGTGTTCACCGCCGGACTGCTCGGCTGTGCCCTCGCGTTCTGCCTGACCGGACCGGTGCTGGCGGTCTCCGCGGTCAGCCGGCGGCGGGCCCATGTGGTCGGCGCGGCCGTCGCCTTCGGCGCGGTCGGCTTCGCGCTCAACTTCGTCGCGCTGGCCTGGTCCCCGGCCCGGCCTTTGCGCTACCTCAGCCCGTTCCACTACTACGCGCCGGGCGACGTGCTCGGCCACGGCGGGGTGCCGTGGGCGGCGTTCGGCGTGCTGCTCGGGGTGGGGCTGCTCGGGCTGGTGGCGGCCTTCCGGCTGCTGGAGCGGCGGGACCTGGCGGTCTGATCCCGGGGCGCGGTGTGTGGCTGGTGGGCGGCTGGTCGGCGGGGGCGCGGCCGGTCAGCCCCAGGTGCGGGCCGCGGCCAGCAGGTGTTCGCGGACCAGGGCCACGTGCGGGTTGGCCGAGCCGGCCGGGCGGCGCACCAGGTAGGCGGTGTTGATCGGCGGATCGGCCGGCTCGTGCAGCAACCGCAGGGCCCCGGAGGCGAGTTCGGCCCGGCACAGGTAGCCGGGCAGCACGCTCCAGCCCGCGCCCGCGGTCACCGCCGAGAGCAGCGCCCGCAGGTCCGGCACGGTGACCGCGGCCCGGGCGTGCAGCCGCCGGTCGAAGACGTGCCGCCAGTAGCGGCGGGCGATCGGCAGGTCCTCGGCGTAGCTGAGCAGCGGTGCCTCGGCCAGCGCGTCGGGCAGCTCCCGGCCGGCCAGCCGCTCGGCCCAGACCGGGGCCGCGACCAGGACGAACTCCTCGTCGGCGAGCGGTTCGGCGAGCAGCGTCCGGCCGCGCGGACGCCGGGTGGCGACCACCAGGTCGTGCTGCCCGGCGCGCAGTTCCGCCAGCAGCGGGTCGGTGAGCCCGCCGGTCACCCGCAGCTGGACGCCCTGCGCGACCAGCGGGGCCAGCTCGGCCAGCAGGACGGTGCCGAGGAACTCGGCCGGCCCGGCCAGGTGCACCGGTTCCGGCGCGCCGCCGCCGCGCCCGTCGGCGAGG
>NZ_LFVW01001305.1:0-939 GCF_001182915.1 Kitasatospora sp. MY 5-36 | reverse complement strand
GCCGGCTCCGGCGGCGGGGGTTCGGAGCGCAGCGGCGCAGCCCGGTCCGACGGTTCCCGGCGAGCCGCCCCGTGCGCTACCGGAAGCCACCGGCCCTCCGGCCTCGACCGGGGGCGACCGACCCGCGCCGCCCCCGGCGCCCACCGCCTCCGCGTCCGCGTTCCCGGTTCCAGCTCCGGTTCCGGTTCCGGGGCGCCTCGGCGGCACCCCGCTGGTCCCGCCGACGGGATCGGTGGCGATCAGGAACAACAACAGCCTGCAGTGCATCGCCACGCCCGGCGGGAGCCGGGAGGAGGGCGCGCAGGTCCAGCAGTATCCCTGCGGGGACTTCCCCGACCACTTCTGGCAGACCCAGCAGGCCTACACGGACGCCGACGGCGACACCTACTACCGGATCGTCAGCTACAACAGCGCCCTCTGTCTCTCCGTCCAGGACTCCAGCACCGAGGCCACCGCCCAGGTCGTCCAGTCGGCGTGCCGGAACAACCCCGGGCAGGCCTGGAAGATCGAGAAGTGGCCGCACGGCATCCGCTTCGTCAACGGCAACAGCCGCCAGTGCCTCGCCGTCTCCCACGGCAGCAACGCCCCGCAGGCCCCGCTGATGCAGTACCCGTGCGGCGACTACCCGGACCACCACTGGGGCTACGGCTCACGCCGCTGAAGCTCGTTCCAGAGGCCGGGAACGGGACTTCCCGGCACGAGCAGGGTGTCGCGGGCTGGCCCGGATGCCGTGGCGCGACGGGCGCACGCCATGCGCCGGCGTGGAGGCAGGCCGCCCACAGGGAGGGGGTCGCCGGAGAGCGGTCGCGTACCGCCCGGACGCCGGGGTCCGCGGTACTGCGGGCGGAGAGGTACGCCAATCCCGGCCGCGGCGGGCCGGTTGGGCCGTGCTGCTCTCGGCTGTCGGCCGGCCGCCGGCGAGGCGGGCGGGCGCCGGTG
>NZ_LFVW01001304.1:0-940 GCF_001182915.1 Kitasatospora sp. MY 5-36 | reverse complement strand
CTCCCCGCGAGCGGCCGCCCTGGCGCCGACCCGGGCGGCGTCCACACAGCGGATCTGCGCGGCCGCCGCGAGCACACCCCAGATCAGCATCGCCGCGAGCAGGAGGAGCGCCGGCAGTGCCACCGCCGTCTCCGCCGTCACGAAGCCCGCGTCGCCGCGCCGCCCCGGGCGCAACGACCACGCCCGGTCCGGGTCCGTTCTCAGGCCCCCGCCGCCCGCCCGGAGCACGGGCGGGGCGATGCCGGGGCGCGTGCCTCGCGAGGCGGGGATAGAACCTCCTCCCGACCGCCCGGCCGGGGGCCGCCGACGACCGGAGGCAGCCCCACGGGGCGCGCCCGCCCCCAGGGGTCCACCGGCCGAAGGCGGCCCACCGGCGGGAGTTCGGCAGCCGGCCTCAGGTCGCATGGAGCGCCCGTACCAGCATGTCGGTCAGCGCACCGGTGATGGCGTCGCTGGTCACCACCTTGTACAGCCCGGCCGCGAGGGCGCACGCGCCCAGCGTCCCGACGGCGTACTCGGCCGTGGTCATCCCGGCGTCCGAGCGGCCTCGGAGTCGCGCCACCCGGCGGACCCGGCGGGCTGCCCAGCGCACCCGACGGGCCGACCGGTGGCTCCTCCGCCGCCACTCCTCGGCCAACGGGCGGAGCGGACGCCCGGCACCGGGCCGAATCGCGATCACTGCGGTCATGAAAACTCTCCTGTCACTCGACGTACGACGGCCGCTCGTGCGGCCGACGATCCTTCACATCGCCTGGGCGAAGCGGCTGGTGAGGCCCACGACCACCGGCACCACGCCGATCAGGACGAAGGCCGGGAGGAAGCAGAGCCCCAGCGGCGCGGTGGCGAGCACCGCGGCCCGGCGGACCCGGGTGTGGGCCGCGCGGGCGGCCGCCGTGCGCTGCCCCTGCGCCAACCCGATCAGCGGGCCGGCGGCGGGGAC
>NZ_LFVW01001303.1:0-941 GCF_001182915.1 Kitasatospora sp. MY 5-36 | reverse complement strand
GGCGGTGACGCAGGAGCCGGGGGCGATCTCGGCGCCGGCGCCGATGCGGGCGCCGGGCATGAGGGTGGCGCGGTGGCCGATGCGGGCGCCGTCGCCGATGTCGATGCGGCCGAGGTGGAGGGTGTCGCCGTCGAGCCACCAGCCGGCGAGGTCGGCTTCGGGTTCGACGGAGGCGTGGGCGCCGATGCGGGCGAGGCCGGTGACGGGGGGCAGGGTGTGGAGCTGGACGCCGGGGCCGACGCGGCAGCCCAGGGCGCGGGCGTAGCGGGGGGCCCAGGGGGTGCCGGCGAGGGCGGCGGTGCCGAACAAGGCGGTGTAGCGTTCGGCGGCCCACAGGCGCAGGTGGACGTGGCCGCCGCGGGGGTGACTGCCGGGGCGGATGCGGGCGGTGAGCAGGCGGGCGCCGGCGGCGGCGAGCAGGGTGCGGCCGGGGGCGCTGTAGAGGAGGAGCAGGCCCGCGCCGACGGGCCACCAGGAGCTGTGGGGGGCCCAGGCGAGGTGGCTGCCGGTGAGGTTGTCGAGGGCCATCAGGAGGAGGATCCAGCGCAGTCCGGCGAGGGAGAACATGCCGAGGAGCAGGAGGGTCTGCCACAGGCCGGCGCTGCGGGGGGTGCGGCGCACGGTGCGGCCGCGGACGGCGGAGGAGGCGGCGGCGCCGGCGGCGGTGTCCTCGGGGGCGGCGGCCGGGGTGAGGGTGTCGAGGTGGGCGGCGAGGTCGGCGAGGACGGGGTGGGCGTACAGGTCGGCGACGGAGACGCCGTTGTGCCGGGTGCGCAGTTCGGAGACGAGGCGGGCGGCGGTGAGGCTGGAGCCGCCGAGGGCGAAGAAGTCGTCGTCGGGGCCGGGGGCGGTGCCGAGCAGGCGCTCCCAGTGGGCGGCGAGCCGGCCGGCGGTGCCGTCCAGGGCCCGGGCGGCGGGGGCGGTGCCGGTGGTGGCGAGCG
>NZ_LFVW01001302.1:0-946 GCF_001182915.1 Kitasatospora sp. MY 5-36 | reverse complement strand
CCCGTCCCCGCCGCTCCGACCTGCCCGGCCCCGCCCCGCGGGCCGTACGGGCGGCGGGCGTAGGCTCCCGCCGGTGACACCAGCACCGACACCCCCTGCCGAGGCCGGACAGCCCGTCGAGCCCGCCGAGCCCGGCCCCGTCTGGACCCCGCTGACCCGCGCCACCGCCGTCGACCGCGCGACCGGCCTCGCCTGGTTGTCCGGGCTCGGCCACAACCGCGCGGCCCCCGCCGACCTGCTCCTGCGCCTCCTGGACACCGGCGAGCACCACTTCCTGGACCGCGACGACCTGCCCGACGGAGTCCTGGACGCCGCGATCGCCCACCCCGACCGGCGCGTACGGATGGGCGCCGCGGAGAGCGGCCGGCTGTCACCGGCCCAGTGGGAGCGGCTGATCGCCGCCACGCCCGGGGCGGCGCTGCGCGAGCTGTTCGCGGAACTGGCCGGGAGCGCCCTCAAGCCCCCGCCGGGCGAGGCGGCCCCGCCCCTCACCCCCGCAGGACTCGCCGAACTCGCCGCGCTGGCCGCCGACGTCCCCGACATCGACCCCGCCGCCCACGCCGGGGAGCTGCCGTGGGTCGTCGCCCGGCACGCGGACGCCGAGGCCATGCGCCTGCTCGCCGCCTCCCCGAAGACTCTGGTCCGCCGCAGCGTCGCCCGGGCTCCGCGCCTGCCCGCCGACGTCGCCGAACTCCTCGCCCGCGACGAGGACCGCGCGGTGCGGATCCTCCTCGCCGAGTCCTGCGAGGACGCCCCGGCCCGGATGCTCCTGGACATGGCGGGCTGGTGGGACGGCAGCCTCTCCTTCCCGGGCCGCCCGCGCAACCACCCCCGCTTCCCCCGCCAGGGCCTGCTGCGCCTGGCCGCCGACCCGAACCCGCGCCTGCGGGCCCTGGCCCTCGACGACCCCGCCGCCACCGCCGCCCACGTCGAACGGGCCGCCGCC
>NZ_LFVW01001301.1:0-952 GCF_001182915.1 Kitasatospora sp. MY 5-36 | reverse complement strand
CCTCGGGTGCGCAGGTCCTCCAGCTGGGCGGCCGAGGTGGCGGCGGCGACCGAGGCGACGGCCGGCGGCACCGAGAGCACCGTCATCCGGGGCACCCGCGGCCGCCGGTCCCGCAGCAGGTGCCGCAGGCCCGGGACGAGCGCGAGGTGGACGACGGCCACGCCGACCACGGCGAGCAGGATGTGGTCCACGTTGAGGACGTGCCCGGGTGCCCAGGAGGAGAGGAACTCCAGCGCGGTCGCCAGCAGCGCGGAGGCGCCGGTGGTGCGCAGGAAGGACGGCAGCCAGGGGGCCCGGAGCCGGCCGCCGGCCAGCGGCAGCAGGACCCCGAGCGGGGCCAGCAGCAGGAGTTCGCCGACCACCTGCCAGCCGCTGGAGGAGCGGAGCGAGGCGAACGGCGTCAGGTTGGCGTCGTACACCCAGGCCACCGGCAGCGGTCTCAGCACCAGCCAGAGCACCAGTGCCAGGTGGCCGGTGAGGCCCGCCAGTCCGGCCAACCGGAGGGGACGGTGGACGGCCGCCGCCGGGTTGCTCTCGGTCCCCGCGCCGGAACGCTCGTCGCGTGTCCTGGTGCCATCTCGCTGCACGGGGGGAAGGACGTGGGCCGACGTCACGTCGGTTCCACACCCGGCGTGAACATTCCCAAACGCGCCCCCGAACCCCCTTCCCGCCCCCTCCCGCCCCTTGCCGGCGGCCTGCCCGCAGGGCGGCCCACTTACAGGGAGGGCCCACCCCCAGGGCGGGCTACCGGCAGGGCGAGGCCGTCGGCACCGCGCTGAACACGTTGTCCGGCGGCGGGCTGCCCGGCGCCACCGGGGTGGGCGACGGGCTCGGGCTCACGCCCGCCTTGGTGCCGCGGGTCGGGGACACGGTCGGGGCCGGGCCCGGCGGGGTGGCCAGGGCCGCCGGTATGTGCGGGGAGGTCGGGCAGGCCGTCCGGCTGGCGGGCGCG
>NZ_LFVW01001300.1:0-956 GCF_001182915.1 Kitasatospora sp. MY 5-36 | reverse complement strand
CGCCGGGCCCGGCCGGGTTGAGGCCGAGGGCGGTGCCGGGGCGGCCGACCTTGCCGCTGGGCGCGGCGGGGCCCTCCTCGACCACCAGGCCGGCGGCGATCAGCTGTTCGGCCAGCGAGGAGACGGCGGCCCTGGTCAGCCCCGTCCCGGCGGCCACCTCGGCGCGCGAGCGCGGCCCGCTCGCGATCGTCCCGAGCACCAGGGCCAGGTTGGCCCGGCGCATCCCCTGCTGGCTGGCGGGCCCGGTCCGGGCGGGGTCGGACTCGTGCACAAGGCTCACCTCGCCCCTTTTACGTCCTTACGGCACATCCCGTGGCATCTCGGGTGCAGCGTAGCCGGGTTCCGGGGGCACCGTCGTCGGCACCGGGACGGGCTCGGCCGGGGCCGTCCCGGCGGGCGGGAAGACCCACCGCCGGATCGCCCAGTAGCGGAACAGCATCGCCACGAAGGTGCCGACGACCATCCCGCTGAGGAAGTCCGCGACCTCCTGGCGGAGCGGGTCGACGTACGGCTCGCGCAGGTCCAGGAGGTACCGGGAGACCGCCAGCGGGACGTCGTTGACGGCGATCGCCACCGCGCTGACCAGGACGAACACCAGCACCTCGCGCCGACGGCCGTCGGCCCGCAGGGCCCGGAAGGCCCAGCGGCGGTTCAGCACGTACGAGACGACGGTGCCGATCACCGTCGCGACGGTCAGCGCGACCACCGGCTTGTGCTCCAGCACGGTGAACTTGAGCTCGAAGTCGATCACCGTGGTGAGCGCGAAGCAGCCGCTCCCGACCAGCAGGAACTTCACCAGCCGGCGGTGCCGCACCAGGAACGGGCGCAGCCGCGCGGGCACCCGGGCCAGGGCCCGCTGCGTGGGGGACGGCATCTCCGCAGTCTCGCACGCGGGGGTGCCGTCGGCCCCGCAGACCGCCGCGGCCCCGCAGGGCGCCGACGGGCCGCCCGGACCA
>NZ_LFVW01001299.1:0-956 GCF_001182915.1 Kitasatospora sp. MY 5-36 | reverse complement strand
CGGCGGCGCCGCCGGGGACCCGCCCCGACGGCGCCGCGCACGCGTATCCGGTCAGCCCCGGCGGCCCCAGCGACGGCCCTTGCCCTTGCCGTCACCCTCACCCTGGGCGTTCCCACGGCCCTCGGGCCGCTCCGCACCGCCCTGGGCGCCGCTCTGCGGGCCGCCGTACGAACCGCCCTGGCCCGGGCCGCCGTGCTCCCAGCGCGCCCACTCGTCGTGCGAGCCGAGCAGGGTGTCGGTGAGGCTCGGCAGGTCGTCCATCGGCGTCTCCTCGGCCCACTCCGGCCGCGGCCGCTCGGCGGCCGGCTGCGACGGCGACTGCGGCCCGGAAGCCGGCTCCGCGCCGATCACCGGCAGCTCACGGGTGCTGTCGACCGGCTCCGCGCGCCTCGGCGCCTGCGCCGCCCGGCCCTCGGCCCGCCCTTCGCTGCGGCCGTCCGTACGGCCCTCAACGCGCCCGGGCTCGATCCGCGGCAGCACCGCGGTCCGGTCGGCCTCCGCCGGGACCTTCGGCAGCACGGCCGTCTCGTCCACCGCCGAGGCCGGTACCACCGGCAGCCTGGTGGTCTCGTCGACCGCACCGGCGGCCCGACGCGCCTCGGCAGCCTTGCGCGCCTCTGCGGCTTCGGCCGCCCGGACGGCGGCCTGCCGGTCCCGCGGCGACAGCTCGCGCGTCGCCTCGTCCCCGAGCCCGCCCGACGAGGCCTGAGCCGCGTCCCGCGGAGCGTCCTTCGGGATGTCCCGGACCGCCCGCAGCTCCGTGGTCGCCTCCCCCGACGCCGAACCCGAGCCCGAACCCGAACCCGCCGCCGAACCCGAACCCGCCGAGCCAGAACCCGACCCAGAACCCGACCCCGGCCGCCCCTCGGCCCGGCCCTCCGCCGACTCCGCCGCAGCGGCCGCAGCCGCGAGCGCGGCAGCCTGCGCCAGCCGCGCCTCCTCGGCCCGCTGGAGCG
>NZ_LFVW01001298.1:0-958 GCF_001182915.1 Kitasatospora sp. MY 5-36 | reverse complement strand
CCGCTGCCGCACCGCCGACGGCGGCGGCACCGCCCACGGCGGCCGCGGCGGCGCCGAACCCGCCGACGCCGATCCAGACCAGCACCCCGCCGGGCAGCAGGGCGCGCAGCCCGGTGTTGATCTCGGTCAGTTCCAGGCAGGCGGCCGTGCAGCGGTCGCACTCAGTGAGGTGCCGGCCGACCTCCGCCGAGGCCCGCTTGCGCAGCGAGCCGCGCGCGTACGCGCCGAGCCGGTTGGCGTACGCCTCGCAGGCGCTGTCCTGGCTGCCCGAGACGTGCGCCTGGAGGAACGCGGCGGCGAGCCGGTCGCGGGCCCGGTGGGCCTGGACGGCGGTGGCGTTGGCGGTCTTGCCGAGCATCACCGCGACGGTCTTCGGGGACTCCCGCTCGACCTCGGTGTGCCAGAGCACCATCCGGTCGTCCTCGGGCAGTTCGGCGTAGGCCTGCATGACCATCCGCTGGTCGGCCATCGCCATCGCCCAGGCGTCGGCGCCCGGGTCGGCGAGGTCGAAGTCGACCACGGCGGCCGAGGTCTGCGCGAACACGGCGAAGTCGTCGACGAGTTGCTCGCGCCGCTCGCTGCGGTGCCAGGCGGCGGCGACGTTGCGCACGGCGGTCAGCAGGTACGCGCGGACGGCGAACTCGGGGCCCTTGCCCGCCCGCAGCGCCTGCAGGGTGCGGGCGAAGACCTCGCCCGCGAGGTCCTCGGCGGTGAAGCTGTCCCGGCAGCAGGTGCGGGCGTAGCGTCGCACCGAGTCGGCGTGCCGGCGGTAGATCTCCTCGTACGCGGTGTCGTCGCCGGCCCGCACCCGGGCGGTCAACTCGGAGTCGGAGGCCGGGCGCTCGCCGTCCACCGGGTCGGCGGGGGCGGGCACGGTCGGCCGGGCGGTGCGGCCGTCGCCGGTGAACGGTTCGCCGACGAACGCCTCGGGGGCGACGCCGCCCCGGCCCGCCGGGGC
>NZ_LFVW01001297.1:0-959 GCF_001182915.1 Kitasatospora sp. MY 5-36 | reverse complement strand
TCGTGATGGCCCGCAACCTCCCGTAACGCGCACACACAGGCACCGACGGCCGGTCCCGGGAGCGGCCCGGCCGTCGGCGCCGACCCCGCGCACGGATGTTAGGTTCCGGTGGATGAGCGAGAAGGAAGAGCAGGACCAGCCCATGAATGACGGGCCCTCGAAGCCGGCGATGCGCGAGGCGCTGGTGGCCGCGGCCTTCGAGCTCTTCCTGGAGCGCGGCTTCGAACAGACCACCGTCGACGACATCGTCTCGCTGGCCGGCGTCGGCCGGCGCTCCTTCTTCCGCTACTTCCCGGCCAAGGAGGACGTGGTCTTCCCCGACCACGAGCGCAGCCTCGCCGAGATGACGGAGTTCCTGGAGTCCGGCACCGGCGAGGAGGACCCGGTCAAGCACGCCTGCGACGCCGCCCGCCTGGTCCTGCGGATGTACGCCGAGCAGCCCTCCTTCTCCGTCCAGCGCTACCGGCTGACCCGCAAGGTGCCCGGCCTGCGGGCGTACGAGCTGTCCGTGGTCTGGCGCTACGAGCACACCCTCGCCGCCTACCTGCGCGGCCGCTTCGCCGACCGCCCGGACGGCCCCCTGCGCGCGGACGTGATCGCCGCCGCCGTCGTCTCCGCGCACAACCACGCCCTGCGCACCTGGCTGCGCTCGGGCGGGAAGAGCGACTGGGTGGCCGAGGTGGACGCGGCGATGGCCTTCGTCACCGGCACCTGGGGCGACCGCCCGGCCGAGGCCGCCGCCGAGGGCGAGTCCGACGACGTCGTGGTGCTGGTCGCCAGCCGCCGGGCGCCGCTGTGGCGGATGGTCCAGAGCATCGAGAGCGCGCTGGGCACCGACGCCCGCTGAGGCCCGTCGTACGGGCCCAGCAAGGAACCCCCGCCCCGGTACGCGCCGCCCCCGACCGTCACCCGGACGGCGCAGCCGCGCCCGCCGCGGCCCCGGCTGACGGCCCGTGCGC
>NZ_LFVW01001296.1:0-970 GCF_001182915.1 Kitasatospora sp. MY 5-36 | reverse complement strand
CAACATCCGGGAGGTGCTGGAGTTCGAGACCGGCGGCCTTGGTCACGGGGGCGGTGGGGGCGGCCGCGTCGCTGTTGTCCGGTCCGCAGGCCGTGGCGGTGGCGGCGATCGCCGCGACGGCGGCGGCGGTGAGGGCGAGGCGGCGCGTGCGCATGGGGGTCTCCTGCTGTCGTCCCGGCGGTGCGGTTCACCGGCGTGCGATCACCGTACGGGCGGGTCGTTCACGGGCCGGTGCGGGAAATATCCCGATCCTGTCCCAGAAGGCCTGCGCCAGAAGGCTTGTGTCAGAAGGCCTGTACGGACGGGGTGTTGGACGACGCGCGGGCGGGGAACGCCGCCGGGCCGGCCCCCGCAGGAAGGGGGCCGGCCCGGTGGAACGGGGCGGGTCAGCCGAGCAGTTCGCCCTGGAGGGTGACGACCTGCCGGAAGGGCGCGGTGGGCACGCCGGCGGGGTTGGTCATGGTGATGACGGCGACGACGTCGGCGGCGGAGAGGTAGGCGACGCGGGCGGTGGGGGCGCCCTTGGTGCCGGCCGTGGTGGACTCCACGAGGGTCAGGCTGCTGCCGTCGAGGGCGTCCCAGTCGTCGTGGGGGGTGCCCTTGGTGGAGGGCGCGGCCTTGGGGCCGCCCTTGGAGCGCACGTCGGCGAAGGCGCCCCAGGACTCCCGGACGGAGCCGAAGCGCAGCAGCCGGATCTGGGTGCGGGTGCCGTCGGAGGCGGTCCACTCCCGGACGGTGGCCGCGCGGCAGGCGTGCTCCAGCAGCACGGAGCGCATCTTGACCGGGTCCTGCTGCTCGTCGGCGATCGCGTCGCAGGGCACCCACTGGCCGAACGCGGATCCGGCGGCGGAGGCGGACGCGCCGGCGGACGCGGAGTCCGAGGGCGCCGGGGAGGCCGGGGCCGACGGGGCGGCGGTCGGCGAGCCCGAGGGGGTGGCGGCCGCGGTGGGCGCCGGGAAGACCGGCGGGG